>WJLP01000071.1 GCA_014728435.1 Candidatus Uhrbacteria bacterium | reverse complement strand
TCAAGACTCTTTTCGATGACCCGCGTTTCCGCCCCGACATGATCAAATTATATCCTTGTGTCGTTTTGCCCAATTCCGAATTATACGAATGGACCAAACGCTGCGATTTCACACCCTTGGAAGGTGATAATTTGCGCGAACTGCTGGTTGAAATGCAAACCATGGTTCCCTACTATTGCCGCGTCTCCAGACTCATACGTGACTTCCCAACGCAAGACATCTCCCACGGCAACAAACAATCAAACTTGCGCGAATCACTGGAATCCGAAATGAAACGCCGCGGTATTCACTGCAAATGCTTACGTTGCCGTGAAGTGGGCCATGTTCCCGGCGATCACACCTCTGACAAAACTCAACTTTTTGAAGAACGCTACGAAAATGCCGGTGGCACAGAAATATTCTTATCCGTAGAAAACGAGGACCGCACCGCTGTGTTTGGATTTTGCAGGCTAAGATTGCCGCAAATCCCCCAATCCCGCTTGGGCGGGATATCCCCCTTTGACGAGGGGGTCGCTTGCGAAGCTGATGATTTGCGCATTCATGGCGAAGTCATGCCGTATAAAATTGAACTCAAAAAAGATGCTCAAAAACTCCGTAACAACCAAACTCTAGCCGAGAAAAAACTTTGGTACGACGTTTTAGCACATGACCAAACCGGTTATCGCTTTCTGCGGCAAAAGCCAATCGATTCATTCATCGCGGACTTTTATTGTTCGAAACTGATGCTTATTATAGAGGTTGATGGCGAAATTCATGAAAAGCAAAAAGAATACGACGAATCCCGAACATACTGCCTTGAAGATCTAGGATTAAAAGTTATCCGTTACACAAACGAAGAAATTCTACACAATCTAAGCGCTGTAAAAAAAGATTTAGAGTTACAAATCCAAACCAGATTGAGCGAGATTAAACACACGACCGCTGAAAGTGCAGCTTTAGAAATGCCCCCTCGTCAAAGGGGGACAATCGCACAAAGTGCGATTTGGGGGATTTACGAAGCTTTCCCCATCCTCAAAACCTCCGCTCAAATCCGCGAGCTTCACACTTATGGCACAGCCCTAAACATCAATCAGCAAGACAAAAGCGCTTCACAACACAAGGGCTATGGCCGCAAACTCATGGCCCGCGCTGAAGATATCGCCAAATCCAAAGGCTATAAAAACATGACCGTAATTTCCGGCATCGGCGTAAGGGAGTATTACAAAACCTTGGGATACCGCCTGAAAGATACTTATATGGTCAAAGAATTGTAAAACAGCGCCCCGGCGCTGTTTTTGCTTAAGCGAGCTCTTGCCTTATTTTGGCAATATCGTCAAATTCCGCTTGCGCGGCTTTTAACCTTTCCTGCAAACCGGCTATCTTTTCCCGAGATGTTTCTTCTTTCTTTTTCGCTTGTTCCAACTCATCCATGAGCTTAACTATTTCCGCCCTCTGCATCTCCGCAACCAGATCATTGCGAAGCAATACATATTCCAAATCCATTTTGGCAATATCTTCTTTACCCTTCTCTTTCAAGCCTCGACTAATAAACTCCACCATCTCTTGCTTAATACTTTTTAAAGACAAACCTCCCGAAGCGTATTCCTTTGCCCATTCCTTTATTTTATCCCGGCCCTCATTACCAAAAATCGCTTTGGCCGAATAAGCATACAACACATCCATGTCCACGCGCGCCTTATCACGCTCTGCTTGCGGTACTCGCCTCAACCGATCCTCTTTTTGCATCAACAAAACAAAGCGGTTTATCGCTTTATCGGCTTCAACCTTCGCATCCGCCGCATTAACCAATTTATCCGGATTTTCAATTTCAGGCATTTCCGGATTTGGATAAACCATGGATCCAAAATTAAATTGCAATTCTTCCGGAGTGTATCTGCCCGTTCCGCCTTTATACTCGGGTATCTCTCCCATGTCACGCGCCAACTCCCGTACATCCTCAATCATTTGCTCCACCCGCGCTTTATCATCCGTATCAAGCTTTAACACAAACTCGTCTCCGCCGACTCTATACGCCTCGGCTCCCAAATCCGTGTATTTCCTTTTTACGTGATCCAATATCATTCCGGACGTCAAAATTGCCGCATCCCCTGTTTTCGCGCCTCCCTCCTTGTCAAACAATTTTAAAAATGCCATGTCAATCGAAATAATGGAAACCGGCTTTTTCTGCTCCATGCTTTCCTGCATTTCGCCAAACAATAATCCTCTGCCTTTCAAACCTGTTGCCGAATCCCGCTTCAATTTTTCCACCTCCAAACTTAACTCCGCCAAACGAACTCGCCTTTCATCCGCATTCGCATTATTCAACTTATCCAACTTACCGTGCAATTGAGCGAATAGCTTTCTCCCTTCGGTTTCCCCCAATTTTGCCCTTTGTTCCTCAAATCTTACAACCGCCCGCTCCTCGCTCTCGCCATATTCCTTGGCAAACCTCTCCCTATGCGATATCGGCACTCCCTCTTCAATTTCCAACTTCATCTCCTCGGCTTTGTCTTGAACGTCGCTTAAAATCTGCTTCTGCAATTCCACTTCCGACTTTCGCTTCATCTCAAACCTGGATTGAAAAGCCGAAACCGAAGCATCTCTGGAGGCGATAAACAAATGCTTTTCCCAATCCGGATGATTTACTTCACCGGTTTCCAATGCCGCGCCCCTTTCCTTAAGCGCTTGAACAAAAGCTTCATAATCCAGACCTTCATCGGAAGCGCCCTCCGCAAATACTCCGCCCAAGGTCTTTTTTAAATATTTTTCATACAACTCTTCCGCATCAGCATCGCCTGTTTTTATCTTACTGACCATTCTTTCCATTCTGGATCTCACCTTGACAAAATCCGCCATGGTAAACATCCTTTCTTTTAACAATGAAATCAACAAAGTCCTATCATCCTGCTCCGCATCCGACTTATCAATCTCCGAAACCTCTTCAAAAGAATATGCGGATCTCAAAGTCCGCAACAACTCAAAACTTTTTCTAAAAGATATATTATTCGCGGCCAAGGGCGCGGCCTCGACCCCCGAACCTTCAGGCATCTCTACCTTGCCTTGTAATTGCTCGGTAATCTTTTTCGCAATACCCTCGTTGACGTTTTTTAACATAACGCCAAATTCATTTCCGGATATACGATATATCTCAAACATATCCGGAAGCATTTCCACCACATCTTCACCATCGATAAATTCACGCAGATTCTCCGCGACCGTTTGTTGTATTTTATTATAGGTCAGCTCCAAACCCACGTCCCCCAAAGCATGCTCACCCTGTTGATTCAACCTGTCCAACTCCCCCATATTAACCAAAACCAGATGCTGCCTGTCCAATAACTCCGACTGCTCAATATCCACTTCACCCGATTCATTGCGCTTTAAACCCATACTCTCCAACTCCTCGGCCAATTCTACGCCAAATCTATCGCCTTTCTTAGCGCCGGTACTGTCTCTTTCCCACCTAAAAAACTCATGTTCTTTCTGCGCTATTTCCAAATCCAACGACAAACTTTCCTTTTTTTGCGGATCCCTTTCTTTTTCCATTGCAGCTGATAATTCCACAACTTTTTTAGCCAAATCTTTCAAACGATTATGTTGTTGCTCGGTTTTCGGTAACCTCATTGTTTCTCTTGCCATAATACGGGTATTATAACACCTTTTACGTAATAAAAAATCCCACTTGTTACAAGTAGGAAAAAGTTGCCGCAAGTAAACTTACAAACCCAACACGCTTTGCACGCGCTCCGAAAGCGAAACATCATCAATTTCCAGCTCCGGACATATCTGAATAACCAAATCCGCGTGCTCATCGGACAATCGCCGAACACTGCTAAGATTTCTCAACAAAACATCTACTCCATATTCACGGCGAATTGCGTCTTGCAATTGCATAATACCCACAAAATCACTGACTCTCGCCCGGCGTAAATAATCTCTGAAAGCCCGGTATGCCCGCTCTTGCTTGCTTACTTGCTGTTTCATAGTTTCTCCAATGTGCGATATTTCATCATGCCGCACATTTTCACCTCTGTCAAGATGTTAACACAATATTTTGTTAATCAAAAATAACAATAATGGTCATTTCCTTGCCATTACTGCTTAATTCTTGCTAATCACTGTCAACAAATGAGTGGCGCTACATCACAATTTCATCCAATCCCACAATCTTGGCCTCATCTTCATCTCTTCGCTTCACTTCAACTCCATTTTGCTCCAATGTTTTTGGTGACACTACAACTCTAAATGACAAGCCCATTAAATCCGCGTCACCCAGCTTTTCACCGGCAGATGCATTCGTCCTGTCATCCCAAAAAACTTCTTTACCGGCTTTCTCCCAAGTATCACGCAAACCTTGCGCCGTAGCCAATACTTTCTCATTCACCGCCTCATCTTTGGAATTCAAGGTAACCAAATGCACATTCGCGGGCGCCACCTCATCCGGCCATATCATGCCTTTATCATCATGATGCGCTTCAACAATCGCGCCAACCAAACGCGTCGTACCGATGCCATAACAACCCATAATCGGAATTTTCTGTTCTCCATATTCGTCAGTGTATTTAATTCCAAAAGCAGTCGTAAACTTATCATTCAAGTCAAAAATATTGCCAATCTCTATTCCTTTTACGGATTCCAAACTATTGCCGCAACTCGGGCAAGCTTCCCCCGCTTTCATGGTCGCGATCTCAATATTTTGAGCAAATGTACAATTTGGGCAAGCTAAAATATCATCTTCCCCGGCCGGTGTAATCACCTGAAACTCATGGCTGTATTTTTTGGTAAAATCACCGCCCGATGACTCAACGACCTTGGCATCCAAACCGCAACGTTTAAAAATTCGCAAATATGTCTGCTTAACCTTTTCATAATATTGTTCCAAATCTTCCTGCGTGGCGTGAAAAGAATACAAATCTTTCATACCAAACTCACGACCTCTTAAGATTCCGGACTTGGCGCGTAACTCATCTCTATACTTAGACTGAATCTGATAAACAGCCACGGGTAAATCTTTATACGAATTGATAAACGAGCCCACAAGCGGCGTTACAATCTCTTCATGAGTGGACCCCAAAGCATACTGCCTGTCGGTCTGCGATTGCAGTTTAAACAATACATCCATGGCATCCCACCTGCCCGTGTTTTCCCAATTATCTTTGGGCTGCAAAGCCGGCATCAAGATTTCCTGCGCTCCGATTTCGTTTAATTCTTCACGGATAATAGCCTCAACTTTTTTCAAGACCTTAAGCCCCAACGGAAGCCATGAATATACTCCGGCCATCTCTTGATGAATAAAACCCGCCTGCGCTAAAAACTTGGCATTGGCCGAATCCGCGTCATGCGGTGCCGTCTTGCTCGGCTTGGCGAATAATTCCGAATATTTCATATAAAAATTATCGTTTATTTATTACTTTCTACTGTCAGCTAAATAGTATGTTACCCGCTTCGTACCCAAAAAAGCAAGCCTCGTTATAAATAAAAAATTGGAGAGAAGAAGCGTCACAAGCGGGGGGGTCGCATAATGACTCACATTCTCCTCTCCAAAGGGCGGAGGCACAGGCAACACCATATTGAAAATTCGGTGGGGAGCCGAACAATAGCGTTGTCAACCGTACCTCCAAGTGAGCGGAGACCCGTGGCTAAACCGAGCTATGCGGTAAGCTTCACCAAAGATCCCCAAAAATTGTGGAGAGAACTGCCGTAGCTGCCGGTTCAGTTGCCAGACTGATGGATCGAAGGGTGCGATCTTGCGGTTAAAGCAATTCTCTCCTGAATACTGTTTACTAAAACCGACTCTAATTGTCAATGATTGACATAACTCAAAAAATTTGATAATTATCTCCCGAGAGGAG
>WJLP01000070.1 GCA_014728435.1 Candidatus Uhrbacteria bacterium | reverse complement strand
TTTGTTGGCCTCCAGTATGCGAACCGGAATAATTGTGCCGCTTGTGAAAAGTTCCTTGAGTTTTTCCCAAGTCTTTTTGCGGCCGGCGCCTTTGAGCGAGAGTTCGAGTTCGCCGAATTCGTTGTCCAGATCAACGACGGTGGCATCAATTTCATCACCGACGCTTAACAGCAGGTTTGGATCGAGCTCCGGGCCGCGGACAATGCCCATGGCCAAGCCATTCAAATCAACGCGGATTTCATTGCGGCCCACGCTGATGACGGTTCCGTGCACAACCTCACCGATTTGCGGGAAGGTTGTGTAGGTTTTATCTTCAAGCAGTTGTTTTAATTCTTCTTGTTTAGTTTCGGTCGTCATAATACAGTTTTGATTAACCCGTATCACCGGGCCTGACCAGGCGGGGTGAATGAGCCACCTTTAGAACTTAGAATTCTGAACTCAGAACTCAGAATGCTTATAAGGTGTTTAATTACTAAGTATGAAGAGGGTACAGGAAAATGGCGGTTTTGGCAAGGCGGCTCGCAATGCTTGCAAACATGGACAAATCTTTATCAAATATTGATAAATACTAACATGCGTTAAACATGAGTTAATGAAGAATTAACCTAAATTAAGCCAAAACTTTTAATAGTAGAAAATGTTTGGTGATATTTGTGAAGATTTGGTTTTATTTGGCGGTGTTTGGAGCTGTTGTGTTATAATGTTGCGGTATGCCAGATCTTTATCTTGATTTATCAGATCAAAAAGAGTTGATAAATTTTTTGTCCAAGTGGGAGGATTTCGCGTCAGGCAAAATTAAATCCCATGCGGATTCGTTTATTACGGATTATGATGACGGTAAAGAGATTGATTCGGTTGAGTTGCAAAATTTTACCAAAGAGTTTGCTCGTGAGGTTTATCCGGCGCGTTATGCTTTGAAGCGGTTTTTTGGTGACCATGGCGCGGGCGTGGAATGGCGGATGACGGAGAAGGCTTTGCGCAGATCTACGGCGCATTTGATGGAAAAGTTTAGGGCGTTGCCCGAGGTGCACACGATTGATGATTTGTTGGATCATGAAGATTTTGATTTATCGTTCTCGGCGGAGGATCGGTCGGAAATGGAGCAGGTGAGGCATCATGTTTGGGAAGACTATTGGAATAACAATAAGGCCTCATTGGAATCTTATGTGGATGAGGGGGAGGCGGAGTTGGAAAAATTTGAAAAAATGATTGGCCAATTGCGAGAGAAGGCCGGGGAGTTGCTGACATTGTTGCAGGAAGAATTGTATTCCAAGATTACAAAATACGAAGACAGGGTTTTGTATTACGGTGAGATTTTGGATGAAGATCTTTTACAGCAGGAGCTGGAGTATTACGCGGCCCAGAGCGATATGCCGATTAAGAATAATCAGAGCAAACCGGCGCTTTAAATAAATATTTACAAATTTTAAGCTCTAATATCCAAAGATTATTATAAGAGTTTTTTAGTGTTTAGCTTTTATTACTCCGAATAGAGCAGTAGCCGGGGATTGGTATTGGCTTCGTTTTTTTTATATCCGGCAAGAAGCGCGTTGCCCTTTTTGCCGTATCCGGCGGCCAGGATGATGTCGGACGTGTCAGGCAATAGGCGGGCGGGAGAGGATTGTTCCCATGTCGCGAGATTGCGTTTGTTGTTGTGCAAAAGCCAGCTTTTACCGGTCCAGATGACGGTGGTTTGGTTGAGAAAGATTTGTGAAGTTGGTTTGATTTGTTGGGGAAGCAGTGCGTTTAAAGCGGGTGTAACCTCGGTTACTCGTTTGCCGTCAGACAGGTAGGCACGGTAGTTGTATGAAAGCATGTCGTAAACCGCGCCCATGATCAGTATATTGCCGCCGTTGGTGCCGATGATTGAGTCGCCGCTCATGTTGTTGCCAAAAAGCGAAGAAAGTTCTTGAAAGTTTTGGCCGTCAAAATGGAAAAAGCGGCGGTCGGTTATATCGCGCGCGTGGGCTATGCTTAGCGGCCCGTGTTTTTGCGTAAATTCCACGATCCAACCATGTTTAACCGAATGCATTTTAGGATTGCCGATACGCGGCTCTTTAAAGCTGTCCGGCAGTGAGATTTTGGCGGGTTGGGTTAAAGCGTTGTGCCAAGCGTAAATTCCTTTATCGGTAATAAAGTACCAGAGTCCGTTTTTACCGGTTATTTGCGAGATCCATTCGTCGCGGGGTAAATCGCGGATGACATGGCTGACGTTTTTCAAGTATTTTCCGTCATAGATAAATGCCAAGTCGGGGCGTGTTTGCCAAACTTCGGCGTCGCCGATGATGAGCCAAGAACTCCCGTCGGTGGCAACGCGGCGGATAGAGGTAAAGCCGTAATCTTTGAGGCGCGGGGTGAGGTCGATTGATCCGTCGTTCATCGCATGAAAAAGCCGGTTTGGGTTGCCGGCCAGCCAATCATGGCCGCGGCTCACGGAGATTGAAAGGTATGGCAGTTCGATATATTTGTCTAAAAATGTGTCGGGTATGATTTCCGAGTTGTTTTGCCATGCGGCGGCTTGTGTTTGGGGCGGTATGAGCAAGCTAAGCAAGCTGATTATGACCAGGTAGGGCTTCATATTGCTTAAACCTTTCACCAAAGCGGCAAATCCGTCAAGTCTTATACTGTAATTATCAGGAATGTTTGATAATTGCAGTGGGCTGAAACACAAAACCCGCGCGGGCGGGCTTGTGTTCTCTCCTGACTAGCGAATGAGATTCGCGTCGCCGGGAATTATTTTGAGGCGAATAGATGAGATGCGTGGTTTCCCAAGTCGTTTAAGCTGATATGGGAATAGCATTGGATCAATGCTCCATACATCAAGCCCCAACGAAATATTTGGGAAAACATACTACTTTTAAATTACAAATTAACGATTAACAATTAACGATTTTTGTATCGCTTCGCGATATCTTTATTTATTATACATGAAGAGAGGAGATATTTCATGTTTTTATGGCGCGAAGTATGGGGAAACGTTAGCAGGAAAATAAGAAATTGTCAAGCCTGATGTATTAAAAATAGAGCCAAATTTTGGCTCTATTAAGCTATTTTTTGCTCAAGATTTTGTAATATCTGTCGCGAGCGCATAAGTAGGACTTGAGCTTCTCTTCAATATCCTGTTCTCCCGCGTATGCCCAGCGGAAGATGGACTCTTCGGAGAAGGTTTGTTCCTTCATGAGAGATTTGACAAGCAAAGCATCAACTTTGATAGGGAAGTAAACGCCGGTATCTTTTTCTGCCAAATGCCAGAATTCGCTCCATGGCAGGTTGATGTCTTCGGCTGGTGTTTTAAGCAACTCTTCTTCCGGTTGGTTGTATTCTACGAAGCGCATACGGATTTCCAGCGCCAAGCAGATTCGCAGTAATAGCGGAAGTTGGAGTTTTTTCCAGAATTCCTTATGAGCTTTTTCGGAACCGCCGAAATGCACCAGCCCATTCGTATCAAAGTAGTTTTCTTGAAACAGGTTGAGAAGACGTTCTCTATGTTTCGGTTGTGCTATTACGCGGTTGAGTGTTTCTTTCTCAGCCATCGACATTAAATTGAGAGCGTAATCAAGTTTATCGTCACCCGCGTCTTTTTCGCAGGCTTCCAAGACAGCTTGCTCTAACTGGTCGGCGCTAGGGTTTTTGAGGAAGGTTTCTTCGGGTTTCAGCCTTGCGATGAAGTCGGCTGGTAAGAGCCCGGCTTGGCGCAGGATGGCGATAGCTTCCGGAGTATCTAGAACCAGTCCGGGAGCATCCTTAAGGATGGCAAGCGATTCCGGGGTATCTTGAATCGGTTCCTTTTCATACATCCGACACTCGGATATCCATTCCGAAACAGCTTCGGGTTGGATTTTTTTATCCAGCTTAGTGATGCCGGCAGCCAAACTTTCCGCTGAAAGGTTACGGAAAGCCAACATTGATTTGAAGTTGTTAAACGTTATCTTACCCCAGGGTAGAGCTTTGGCTATTGCCGCATCCAAGCGCTTATCATCGTGAAGGATTTTGGGAAGTTCACGAGATGATGAAGTTGCGTATGCCAAGGCGTTCTCCGGTGAAATTTCTTTTGCCTCGAAGATTGGCTTGCTGAAGTCGTAATGAACCAAGCTTTGGTTCATAAGCCACTCATGGCTGTTTCCGCGTATGTATTTTACGCATTCGCGGATCCATCTTTCAATGAAATCCGCTTGTATGATTGGCCAAGTAGCGGGTTTGGAACCGCGTTTGGCAAATCGGGCGTAGGTTTTATCTGCAAGATCTTCGTCTTCCAGTTCTCGGGCGCTAACCAGCATGTGAAGCAGGTCTTCACTGCCGATACTGCCTTGCTCGGCCGGAGCGTCGGCCGCGGCAAGCAAGATGGCGCTTCGCAACCAGTGCTCGATTATGATGTATGGATCAGAGCTTTCGCGGACACCAAGGTTGATTTTGGAAAAATCTTTCATTCTCACGGGGAGCAGGCGCGCGGCTTTTAAAGCTTCCCGGTAAACCATGAATGCGTCGCCAAGTTGGCGCAAGTAGGCGATATCTCTTTCTTCGAGATGGTTGAGCT
>WJLP01000008.1 GCA_014728435.1 Candidatus Uhrbacteria bacterium | reverse complement strand
TGAAATGATAAATCGAAGTTTTAGCTATTTCCGAATGAGGAGAGGCTATATGAGCTCAAGCCATATAGCCCATTTTGCCCGCAGACTATACCAAAACACTAGATGCTTGGCAATATTAGTTAAGCCGCCGCAATATCTCGTATAATTTGACAAAGCCAACTCGTCTAAAGCATCATTCTTCTGATGCGCACCATAAAATGCAAAAATAACTACGGAGATATTGTCGAACTCCCCGAGGCTAAATTCCAACCTCGTCCTTCGGTTTACGCTTTTCTTATCAACAACGGTAAAATCCTGGTTTGTAAAAACAAAAGCAATGGCAAGCTCTGGTTCCCGGGCGGAGGCATAGAGGGCAGAGAAACCCCGGAGCGCGCTCTCTTGCGTGAATGCGCCGAAGAAACCGGCATCACGGATATCGACATAATCCGCCCCTTGGCCACTTTGCAAAACTACTTCTATTACGAACCAGAGGACCTGGCCATGAACGCCAAATTGCACTTCTTCGTCTGCTATACAAACTGCACACAAGTCATTCCCGATGAGCAAATCCAAGATGATGAAGCACGCGGCTTGCATTGGATCGAACCTTCTAAAATCTCCCCTGAAGATTTATGCGATCTAAACCAAGAAATCCACTTCCTACTCTGCTCCCTAACCCTCTAGGGAGTTTTTTTCGATATAAACCCAAGTCCACGTCGTGAATACTTAATATCTTAACAACTAAAAGAAGCACTGAAATTATCCGTAGAGACGAACTCTGCCCGTAACCCTTAACTTCAGGTCAAGCTATGCTCGCCCGTGCTTCGACAACAGAACAGGCGAACACAAGGTTCGCCCCTACTAGCAATCGTAGTACGTTATTCGATAAGTAATCATACTTCATTCAGTTAGTCGGAATTCTGAGTTCAGAATTCAGAATTCGCAATTCGATATTCGAAGTTCGATATTCGAAGTTCGATAAGTAATCGTAGTAGGTAGTTTGCCCTTTAAATGCAGTCGGTATAACATTATTTCATGCTAAACTCGGGTGGATTAAAACCTATCTTGAAAACGGCCTTTTTCGGTTTAACGGCTTTTTTTATTTATTTTTTACCGGTCCATGCATTCGCCCAAGAAGTCCCCGAAATAACCGGCACCAGTACCGAAGCACTCATGGGCCCGGGCGTAAACATTGAATCCGCACCCAATAGCCAAAGCGCTCCGATCCCTGCAGGCACGGTGGAACGCTCTAGATACGGCACTTATGAACGGGCTTTGGTAAAAGCGGTTAACCAAATCAATTCCCAAACCGCAAACGGAGCCAATCTGCAATACAACTACACAATCACAATCCTCTCCGGAAATTTCAAAGGCCAAACGTATACCATTAAAAGCTCACCCTCTGATAAAATCGCTCCCAATTCCGGGGAACTGATTATGGTCTTCCTGCAACCGAGCGGCAACAACCAACCGCGAATATTTTTAGAAACTTATGACAGAAAAAATCTCTACATTTTTAGCCTGCTAATTCTGTCTATACTCCTGCTCATCTTCTTCGGCTTGCGCGGCCTGCTTATTGGCACCGCCGCCATACTCATCCTTTGGCTTGGAATCTACACAACCATCCCTCTTTACCTGCGAGGCTGGCCTCTCGTTATCATCATCGCTTTAACCGCGACCCTGCTTAGCTCAATCAGCTCATTTTTGCAATTCGGCTGGAACCGTAAAATCATCACCACAGTGCTTTCAACTGTCAGCGCCACAATCCTCACCGCCATAATAGCGCAAATCATGGCCGGCGCCATGCATCTCAGCATCTCATTAGATGCTGTAAGCAAAAACTTCTTCCTGGACAATCCCACCATCAATCCGGCAAACATTCTGCTTATCGGCCTGATTCTTGCTTGTTTTGCTATAATCCAAGACATTGCCAGCTCGATTTCCTGCGGTATCGCCGAACTTAGAAGAATAAAAGCCTCGGCCGGCTGGAAGCGGCTTTTCACAACCGGCATGAATATCGGCCGCGCGCACGCAGAAACCATGATCACAGTGCTAATACTGGCCTGGGTCGGCGCGTCAATTTACATTTTCATCTATCGCTACCAACTTCATGATTCCTGGCTGCATTTTTTTAACCAAAACCCGGTTGCTTCCGCTTTTCTCTTGGCCATTGCCGGCACCATGGGCATCATCCTCTCCGTTCCCATCGCCTCGCTAATATCAGCCGCGGCCTGGACCCGAATCACTCCTCCGGACACTGAAATCGACCAAGACGCTCCATCTTGGAGCTCAATAACCAATAACCAATAACCAAAACAACAACCGTCAATAAACCTTCAATGACCCCGAATCCACAAAAGTAATGCGGTATATAAAAGTTAGCAATCATCCCCCGCTATTTGTATCTTGAAATCTACCTCATCTTGCCAAAGGCTGTCAGTGAGCGCAGTGAATCGAACCGCGTCTTGCATCTATGCAGAATATTCCGAGGGAATAGACCCGCTCCAAGGATAAGGTTTCTCATACGTTTTCAACTCCCTGGCATAAGCCCTCATCCAATCCGCCAAAACCGCGGTTGCTCGCACATCATCCTCATTATAGAGGATTATTTCATTTAACAAGTCTTCATCTTTACTTTCCAAATATTGCTCGAACACATCAACCGATTGTCCGCCGCTTTTTACATCCCCGCGCCAACTGAAGCCAAAAAACGGTGCCGCGTATTTTAATCCGTAAAAATATTGCGGGATCACAATCGAATGCGTCAAAACCTGCTTTAAATCTATCATATTGCCGCGAAGCCTTTCCAAAGCCTCGCTCCCGCCATAACGCGTTTCCAAAACATTTAACCGTACATGCTCATAACTGGCGTAATGAATTACCTGGTAAGGCTCGCGCAAAGTCTCAATCCAATCTAAAAACTCCCGCCACATTTTCTCTTCCTCTTCAAGCGTCTTGGCAACAAATGCGCGATATTCGGTCTTCTCTCGCCTCCTGATAAGCACTCCCAGCAAATAATCCGTATCATTGGGAGGGTCGCTTTCAATATCAAAATGAATCTCCATATCCGGCGCCGCCAAATCCACAACTTCCCTCACGATCACCGACTCATTCAACAAAGATTGAGCCTGCATTTTAGCCACGGTTAAGCCATGCTCGCGCAGTCCCGGCATTTTCCCGTCCAATTCTTGCGGATTCATGGCGGCAGCGTCTTCTATCGTGCGGATACCAAGCTCGCGAAGCCCGCGCAATTTGCGAATATCCACATTAAACAATTGCGCAATATCATTCGTGGATTTGGCGTAATGCTCGCAAAGCTTGCCCCAATAGCCCACGTCAAAACAGCTTTTTCGCAATACCGGATCCGGCTTCTCCCCGGCTCTTATCTTCTCAAGCTCCTCCGTATAAGCATGAAACTCGGCCACATGATCGCCCAATAGCACCTCATGTTCTTCTCCATCTTTATTAATCATGTAACCGCGTGCCGGAAACCTTCCCTGTAGCTGCTCCAAAATAACCGCATAAAACATTAACTGCAAACGATGATATTTCTGCACATTATGCGCGCTTTTAATATCAACCGGCACATAATGCCACGCGCCAACCTCACTCTCGCCCTCCACCTTTCTCAGTAAATCCGGCCTCCCCGTCCAATCCTCGTGAGTTATGGTTCCTTGATAAATCAAAGGCACGCCCCGGCGCATCAACTCCAAAGTCGCCTCCGAATCTTTTTCCGGATCTCTGGTCATTTCCGCCTCTACAATCTCCTGATCTTTAAACAACTGCCCGAACACCTCTTTTTCATGTGAGACTCCGTCTTCCTGCCTCTGAATCTCGGCCTCGGTAGCCTCCCTCTTATATTGCCTTTCCTCCTCGGTAGCAAACCGTTCGTAATACGGCCAATGCGGGCAATTCAAAAAACGATAATAATCCGAAGCTATCAAATAATCATCATATTTAGGCATATTGTTTTACAATTTCTTCCAAATCATTGATAGACGCTTCAAACTCTCGCGCCAGTTCCGAACCCGCCAATTTTTCTTTATAGATCTCTACAAGATGCCGTTCGTGCGCAAACCTCTCATCAATACCGATCTTAAAAATCTTTTTAATATCCACCCCGTCCTTAATTGAAATCCCCAAACTGCGAGAGTTATGAATATGATCCGCGCAAGATAAAGCCGCCGCCTCCGCGCTTCCCGCCTTTATCATCTCCCTATACAAACGCTTTCTCTCCACCCAATCAGCAACATCCTTCTGCTCGCTCACACCTTGTACCAATTCGGTCACTCTTGCGCCAAAACGTTCCGTCATCTGCTCGGCCGTAAACTCCGTGTCCTCCAAAGCATCATGCAAAAAACCGGCAGCCACCACCTCATCATCATAACCGGCTCTTTGCAGTAATAATGCGGTAAACGCCAAATGCGAAAAATAAGCAACCCCTTCAGGATGCCGCCTATAATGCCCATCATGTAACCTAGAAGCCGTCTCAGCGGCTTCATGCAATAATTTGCTATAAATCATAACTCACGTTTATTATCTAACATATTGTAAATGAATATCAAATATTCAGTATTCGATATCCGTCGAGCTGAGCTCGATTCGGTGTTCGGAATTCTGCGCCATGGGCGCATCCGCCTTTGGCGGAAGAGTTCGGTATTCAATGTCCCCTTCCTTAATGCCCTCGGCGATAACCGCGCTGACAAGCGCACTGCCAATAAACATGCCAGCAAGCGCCCCTAAGCCTCCCAAGGCTATCACAATAACAAGCTGTACAACAAATCCAAGTATTAAGCCAAACAACGGTAAAACTAAAAAAACAGCCAGGCCGGCTATCAACGCGAATAAAAACAACCAGAACAAGATGCTCGCGAAATATAAAATTGCAAACATCCTCTTATTGGTTCCCTCGGGATAAACAATCCGCCCCCTCCGCACAGACTTCGCCTTTTTCTCCGGCGGATCAAATATACTCATGCTCTAAATTCTAGCAGATTCTCCAAAAAACAAAAAATTGAGGAAAAAGGCAATAATTTACGCATCCCTGCCCGTAGTTCGCGACCTTTAGTGAAGGCATCACGATCGCCCATGCCTAAAAAGAGGATTTTGTATCCGGAGAGTGGGTTGCGGTTTTTTCTTGCGCAAATTGTTTGAGTTTATAAAAATCGCCCCTTTGGCACGATTTTTATTTTGTTTCTTTGTGCGGAGTGCGCTTTTTGCAATGCTTGCAATATTTCTGCATCTCCAGACGATTTTTAAGCGTCTTTTTATTCTTGCTCGAATGGTAGTTCACTCTTTTGCAAACCGTACATTCCAGCTTGATCAAATTATCCTGTGACATACTTACTTAAATAACAAAGTTAAAACTACAAACTGCAAACTTGGAGAAAACTGTTTAATATCGCAAGCCTCAAGATTTGAAGTTTAAAATTTTGCATTTGAAGTTTAATTTTAAAATGGAGCCGAAGGTGGGATTCGAACCCACGACCTACGGTTTACAAAACCGCCGCTCTAACCAACTGAGCTATGCCGGCACGTCAGAACCGACGGTCAGCTTTCAGAAGGCAGTTACCTTCTTTCATCTTCTGGTCGCTTCTTCCTTGTATGTTTTTAAACAGTCGAATCGGCAGAGGCGCTCCTTGGC
>WJLP01000069.1 GCA_014728435.1 Candidatus Uhrbacteria bacterium | reverse complement strand
CAAATCATCCGGCCGCCAACTCTTAAAAGACTACGTCAAACACATCATTCACGATCTATCTCCGCGCGAACAAAAAATCTTGGAAATGCGTTTCGGCCTAGTCGACGGAGTAGGGCACACGCTCGAAGAAGTCGGCAAAGAATTCGACGTTACCCGCGAACGCATCCGCCAAATCGAATCAAAAGCCTTGGAAAAGATCCAACAACACCCGGAAATCAGAAGGTTGGCCGATTATTAGAAGCTCTTGCAAAATTTCAAAGCGGCATATATAATGCCGCAACAATCTGGGGTAGCTCAGTGGTAGAGCAGTCGGCTGTTAACCGATTGGTCGTGGGTTCGAATCCCACCCCCAGAGCCAAATCCTCCTAATTAACAGGAGGGTTTTTGTTTATGGAATTCGAACAAAAAAATGGTTTAATGTCTTAATCATGAACTTATTTTCTATTTACAAAAAACCGTCAACCGAAATCATTTCTAACTTTCAACGCAAGTGCTATCATTACCTTGATAATTACTATTTTTTATGCTAAACAACAACGGCACATTTATAAACGAGGGCATTATGCAGACAACGTACGCCAGAGGCATACCTAAGGGAACAAGTAGCCAAAAGCTCGAGCTGTATTTGGAACAATTCATGCTTAAAGTATTGGATAATTTCAGTTGGCTTAAAACAGGGGAAATAGTCCTCATTAAAGCCGCCGTCAACTCACCCGATGCTTACCCGGCAACCACACACCCGTCCGCTGTCGAAGTACTCGCCAAACTCATCAAAGATCGCGACGGAATCCCGGTACTCGGCGATCAGTCCGGGGTGGAGTATATTGTACACTCTCCGCGCGGAATAATCCGCGGATCCACACATGATTGTTTCAAACAAACAGGTCTGTCAAAAGCCTCTGCGAATGTTATAGCCTTTGAAGAGGATAACTGGGATGATTTCCATCTTTTCGAGCACCCCAAGGCCGCCAATTGGCCCGATGGATTCTATATCACTCCTTGGGTCGCCAAAGCCGACCATATAGTCTCACTTCCCAGAATCAGCACGCACGCGCAAGGCGGTGTTACCCTGGGAGCCAAATCTTGGGTTGGCATTTTGCGCCAAGACAGCCGCATGGAATTCCACGCCCAAGGGCCCTATAACGCGTTTATCGAGCACTACGCCCGAGGGTCCGGCCTGCATGCCGGTAATAAACGCAATCTTGATTTCTTCGAAATGATTACCGAAATCCAGTTGGCTATTGCCGATAAACTTCGCGGCACCATCTTTACGGCCACAAAGGTGCAAACCACCATGGGGCCAAATCAATACTTGTTCGAAAACTACGGCCTCAAATTGTTCAAAGCACATGTAGCGGAACCTGAAACGGGCTTGCTCATCGGCTCAACCGACCCCGTAGCCGCTGATGCCGTAGCCGTGGCATTCCTATTCGATTGCTACAAAAATCACACACCACTGCATAAAAAACTCCTGCAAAAGCCGGTCACAATCCTAAACGGCCAAATCCACGAGCTCGGCTCTTACAATGTCTGGAACAATCAATTTGTGGCACACGGGCTCAACCTGGGCTTGGGCAATAAATTCAGCGCCGGCCATAAACTGGTAATTGATGATGCCCAAGAGCTCTCTGATCGCCTGATCAAACTCACAGCTTAAACCCATAACACATCTCACCCCCTCACAAAAGCGGGGGATTTTTGTTATAGTGAAAAAACATATTCCATATGCAACAAGTCAAAAAATTCTACCTGGCATCTTTTCTAAAAAACCAAACTTACTTTGTCCCAATCCTTATCATCTTTTTTCAAGATCTTGGCTTAGGCTACTCACAAATTTTTTGGATAATTACCGGAGGCGCCATATTTTCTTTCCTTATCGAAATACCAACCGGCATATTGGCAGACCTCTACGGCAAGCGCAAAAGCATAATACTTTCCAAAGCCACGATAACCTTGGCTTTTATCGCCTTTGGCTTTGCCGGCGGTTTTTGGACGCTTCTGCTGGCAAATCTGCTTTATGAATTGGGCAAAAGCTTTCGCTCCGGAACTGAAACAGCTTATATTTACGATTATCTGGAAGAAGATAAACAAGCGCCCGGCTACACCGAAGTCAAAGCCAAACAAAAGTTTTACGCGCGCCTGTCTGAAAGCATCGCCACCGCGCTGGGAGGCTTCTTGGCAGTATATCTGGGCTTTAACACTGTTTTCTTCATCGCCGCCATTCCTGCCGCCTTCAATTTCCTGCAAACTCTCACCTGGGTAAAAATCAAAGAATATACCGGCAAAAAAGATATCAAAGAATCCTACACCTTTGTTAAAGATACATTGCTATCAATCTGGCAAAGCAAAGGCCTGCCCGGCATAATCTTAAACGTCCTCATTTTTACAAGTGTTTTTGTTGCGCTCGCAACATTCATCCAGCCGTACATGAAACAAGCCGGCTTGCCATTGGAATACTTCGGTGTGGTTTATTCCGGATTTTTGGTTATTGCCGCCTTTTTAACCCGCTTCAGCTCTAATCTTGAACAAAAATTCGGCGGACCTAAAGTCATGAACACATTAACCGCCTTGGCCGTAATCCCGCTGTTTATTTTGGGCTTTGGTTATGTATCCATAATCGGCGTAGGGCTTTTCTTTTTGGTTCTGCTTATTGAAAACTTAAGATCTCCCATAACCAACACTTTGTTTCATAAGCAGGTAAGATCCGTAAATCGCGCCACATCAGGCTCTGTCTTATCGCTTTTTCGCACCAGCGGCCAAATTATCTTACTGCCGGTTATGGGCTATGTAGCGGATGCGTACTCAATATATACAGCTATTTTCATCTTGGCTTGTTTGATACTACTGACTGCGAGTATTTTATTTATCCGTCCCAAGACCGTAAAAACATAAACATGATATAATAATGCCATGAAATCCACATACAAAGAATTTCCCAAACCCATTGCATTTAAAAAACTGATCGGACCCAGTTTTATCATACTGGCACTCGGCCTCGGTTCCGGTGAGGTAATCCTTTGGCCATACATGGCCGCAAATTACGGTTTGGGAATCGCTTGGGGAGCGATCCTGGGCATCACTTTCCAATATTTCATAAATATGGAGATTGAGCGCTATGCGCTCATAAAAGGCGAAAGCGTTTTCGTCGGCCTCAACCGTATATTCGGCTGGGCCGCTTACTGGTTTATTTTTTCTACTTTCATTGGTTTTGGCCTGCCCGGCATAATCGCAGCCGGCGCCAAAGTATTCGCGTCCGTGGTGGGCTTTGAAGAATTCAAATGGATAGCTATTGCATTTCTAATCATCATCGGCCTCATCTTAAGCGCCGGCAAGACTGTTTACGGTTTAATGGAAAAATTAACTCGTTCAATCATCTTGATCGGAGTTCCTTTCGTCTTTATTCTCGCTATCTACATCAGCTCTAAAACCGACTGGATCGAGCTCGCAAATGGCATCATTGGCAAAGGAATCGACTATCAATTTTTCCCGGAAGGTCTTGTACTCGCGACCTTTTTGGCGGCTTTCGCATACTCCGGAGCAGGAGGCAATTTAAACCTCACACAATCCATCTATGTAAAAGAAAAAGGCTATGGCATGGGCAAGTATTCGCAAAAACTGGCCGGCTTATTCACCGCCAAGCGCGACGAGAAGATCAAATTAAGCGGCGAACAATTCAAGCTGACCAAAGAAAACATAGCTCGCTACAAAACTTGGTGGAAACGCATCAGCATCGAACATTTAATCGTCTTCTGGTTTATCGGCGGTATTTCCATGCTTTTGCTCATGCTCTTGGCCTATACAACCGCCTACGGTGTCGCCGGATCAGCAGAGGGTATCAACTTTGTCATTAACGAAGGCGCTGCAATAGCACAAACAACTTTCCCACTGCTCGGAACCTTATTTCTTATTGTGGTCGCAATAATGCTTTTCCAGACCCAGCTTGGCGTTATGGATTCTACCTCACGCATCATGGCCGAAAATTTTGCCGAAAAAAAACTGGGTAAAAACGAGAATGCTAAAATCAACCTCTCCAAAATCTATTACACATTCCTTTGGGCGCAAATCGCGTTTGGCTGTACACTTTTTTTACTCAATATCCACGAACCAAAAACACTTCTTGTACTCGGTGCGGTCATCAACGCCTTCGCCATGTTCATCCACGTTGCACTGGTCTCAATCCTCAACCACAAAACTCTACCCAAGGTATTTCGACCATCTATCCCACGCAAAATAATTCTCCTAATCATCTTTACCTTTTTTGGCTTTTTCAGCATTTTGGTCTTTGGTGATAAAATCGGAATATTCTAACTGTCTGAACCTTGATTAAACTTGATTTTTAATAATTCCAAACCGATTCTCAATATGAAAAATTTTATTATATTTGCTTTGATGGCAATTTTCACATTCCCTTCGATCGCCAACGCTCAGCTAAACTACGACCTACAAGGCAAAATCTTGCTCCAAGTCGAAGCAAATGGTGAAGCTTGGTACATCTATCCCGATGACTTAAAAAGATACTACCTGGGCCGCCCAGCGGATGCTTTTCAGATTATGCGAACTTTGAGCCTTGGTATCGCTCACGACGAACTGCAAGGATATTTAGACTCCAGCTTCCCATCACGCCTAAGCGGATACATCATGCTGGATGTTGAGGCCAATGGCGAGGCTTATTACGTTTTCCCGGATGACAAAAAAGGCTATTATCTCGGCCGCCCCGCCGATGCTTTTCAAATTATGCGCGATAAAGGTTTGGGCATCACCAACGATAACCTTTTTCAAATACCTATCGCCACAACAAACAATCCTCTGACTTCAAACAATCCCGACGTCAAAAACCCTCAAATCGATGGACAGAATCGATTGAACTCGGAATATCTTGAACAACGCACGCATGAGCTTATCAATGCCCATCGCCAATCCACCGGGGTCAAAACTCTTGTTTGGCGGGATATCATAGCCGAACAAGCCCGCGTTCACAGCCAAAACATTGCAAACGGCGACATTGAGCCCAGTCACGTCGGTTTTGAGCAAAGGGTGGACAATATCGCGGTCAGTATTTACCCATATTACGGCGCGGCTGAAAATTTAGCCTGGAACAACTTGGAAGACCCGGCTCAAGGGGCGCTGGACTGGTGGCTCCAAAGCCCGGATCATCTCACCAACCTCGAAAATGCTGATTACGACTACACAGGCATAGGAGTCGCCAAAAAACCCAACGGAACAGTCTATTACTTCACTCAAATATTTTTTGATGTGGATCAATAGGCGCCGCCAAAAAGTATGTTAAGCAACTCCCAAGAAAAGCTCATCCGCTCTCTCAGCACAAAAAAAGGCCGTGAAAAAACCGGCCTCTGCTTGGTGGAAGGGGATAAAGTGATTAAAACCGCGGGCGATGCAATTGAGTATACTTTTAGTAAAAAGGATACCAAAGATTTCGATAAGCTGGTCACTACCGAGACTCCGCAACAAATAGCGGCTGTAGCATCTATCCCAAATTGGAGCCTAGGCGACATCAAATCCCGCGATGTCATCGTGGCTTTAGACGGCGTGCAAGACCCTGGCAACGTAGGTGCAATTCTACGCCTCTGCCTGGGGTTTAACGCCAGCCTCATACTCATCGACTCAGCAGATGTTACTAGCCCCAAAGTTATCCGTTCCAGCGTCGGCGCCATGTTCCAAGTACCATGGATGCATATTTCAGCCAAAGAATCCTCCAAACTTTTAAAAGTCCTCAACCTGCCGATCTATCGTTTAGAAAAGAAAAAAGACTCGATTGATATCAAAAAAGCTAAACTCAAAAAACCTCTCGTCCTCATGGCCGGATCCGAAGGCGGGGGAATACAATCCAAAATTAAAGGCCGATCCATCTTTATCAATCATGATGACGCCCTGGAATCACTAAACGTCGGTCATAGCTTGGCCATAGCATTATTCAATCTAACATAACTATGCCCAAAGACGTTACACCTTTAAAACCCTGGCACATATTTTTCATGATTATCGGCATACTGACGTGCGTTTTTTTCATCTTTGTCTTTATCATGATTTTAGCCGTCATCCTCATCAAACCCTGGGGAATAAACGTTGTTGATACCGGATCAGCGCTCATTAACCCGCCAACCGAATCAACCGGCTATGATCACCCTCTATTAAATCCTCAACAAGAAGCTTTATTGCAATCTGCGGGAATAAATCCTAAAGATGTTCCCACATCAATAACCCCTACCCAACAGCAATGCGCAATCAACGCATTGGGCGAAAAACGAGCAATGGATTTGGTTAATGGCGCAACACCGTCCATCACTGATATAACCAAGGCACAGCACTGCTTTTAATAAATAAACCACTTGAACAACCAAGCGTCCCATGCTATAAATATAACTCGCTTTCGCGAGCTATTTATATTAAACAATCATCTTAATCCTTAAATCGAGTAAATCAAGGCTCCGCCCGGAGGATTCAAACAGTATGAAAAAATTTCTTTTACTACAAATCAGACCGGAAGATGCTGCTTCAGACAATGAATATGAAGCTTTTATGAAATTCGGCGGCCTAACTCCTGATGATGTCCATCGTGTGCGCATGGAACAAAACGGCATTCCCAGTATTAATTTGGATGATTACTCCGGAGTGATGCAAGGCGGCGGCCCGGGCAATGTGAGCGATCCTCTCGAAAAAAAGACGGATTACCAACAAAAATACGAAACGGATCTTAAAAAACTTTTTGATCAAATCATTGATGGCGACTTTCCTTATATCGGCGCCTGCTATGGTATCGGGGCGCTCACCAATCATTTGGGCGGAGTTGTATCTAAAGAAAATTATACCGAACCTGTTGGCGCCATCGATGTCACCTTAACCGAAGCAGGGGAGAGCGACCACCTGCTTAAAGACATCCCCAAACAATTCCGAGCTTTCGTGGGCCACAAAGAAGCCTGCCAAGGCCTGCCCGAAGGCGCCAAACTCTTAGCATCATCAAATACCTGCCCCGTGCAGATGATACGCATCAAAAACAACATCTATGGCTGCCAATTCCACCCCGAGCTTGATACGGAGGGGCTGATTGTCCGCGTAAACGTCTATAAAAACGCCGGCTATTTCCCGCCTGAAGAAGCTGAACCGCTTATTCAGCAAGTGTTGTCTGAAAACGTCATCCATCCGCAAAAAATTCTCAAAAACTTTGTTAAAAGGTACAAAAAAGACTAGAATGGAAAAATATGGCGAAGAAAAAGATAGTCATAATATCTAGTATAATAAGCGCCGCTTTATTGCTTTTTATTATCATTTTCCTCGCAACCGCTTTATCCATCGGCACGAGCGTCAAAAATAACTGCAACAAAGCTCAGAGTCAATTCGAAGGAAATTGCGTTGAAGCCTTAATACAAACCCTAGAAGCCGACTTTACAAGCTACGCCGATAAAAACTCCGCCATATGGACTTTAGGTCAGCTAGGCGATGATCGAGCATTACCACTGCTCGAAAGTAAGTTCACAGGCACAATTCCAGAGCGTGAAAAATGGAACGAAGGAATTAGCCAATACGAACTTTCGAAAGCCATCAATCTACTAAAAGGCGGTTTCAACTTATCAGCCTTCATCTGGCGATAAAAGCTCCTCAAGGAGGTTTTTTATTTTTTACTGACGTTATATAATATTATCGCAATGGTGATTCCTTCATTGTTAATTGTTAATTGATAATTTTTAATTGAGCGTAGTTTTAGTATGAATGAACACAAAAAAGTACCAATAAACATCGTCATGGGCCAGCTTGGCTCCGGCAAAACCACCGTCATAATGTCACTCGTAAAACAAGTCGCCGGCGATAACTATAATGTAGTTTGGGTTAAAAACGAGTACGGCGATGTAAACGTCGATGGCGAGCTCGCTAAAGAGCAAGGGCTTAAAACAGAAGAGATTATGAACGGCTGTATTTGCTGTACCGCGCTCGGCAAACTGGAGGACGCGATTGTCGAAGTTCTCAAGATGAATGCGGACCGTATCATTTTAGAAACCGCGGGCACCGCGCATCCCGCCCCCATAGCCCTTGAACTTAAAAGATTCAACGAATTGCAAATCGACAGTTTCGTTGAAGTCATCGATTGCCTTAATTTTAAAGCTTTCGACGACCATGGCTTAATTCGCAAATCACACGCTGATTACATTGATTTTATTGTATTAAACAAAGTCAACTTAATTGATGAAAGGCGGCTCGATGATGTGTTGGATGAAGTACTGGCCATCTATACGGATACTCCGCGAATCAAAACCGAAGACGGTTTTGTTAGTGCCGAATTGCTGCTTGGGTTAAACCACAATAAAACACGCCAAAAAGATTTGGATGAAATTAAAGATCAAATAAACAACAGTCCACACCATCACGTGCACGTAAACGCATTTAGCTGTAAAATAGACGGTGTACTTAAACCGGACCGAGTTGAAGAAATTTGCCAATCCGTATCCAAGCAAGATATCTACCGCATTAAAGGAATTGTAGTAACTCCGAATGGCAATAAAGTTTTAAACGGAGTTTATAACAGATTCACGTGGTCCGACATACAAAACAAACAGCAAAGAACAGAAATATTATTCATCGGACCCAGCGCGAATGAATTATTAAAGAATAAAATTTGTGAACAATTAAACCAAGTAAAATTATGACGCATGAACCCCTTCTAATCCTGCCCTTCGACCATCGCAGTTCATTTTCAAGAAAACTCTTTGGCTGGGAGGGGGAGTTAAACCGTAAACAAAAGCAACAAATAAGCGATTATAAAAATATCGTCTATCAAGGCTTTTTGGAAGTGGCCAAAGACATGCCCCACCCCAAGCACTTTGGTATTTTGGTGGATCAAGAATATGGCACACCAATTTTAAAAGATGCCAAAAAGCGGGGTTATACCGTTACCATGCCGGTTGAAAAAAGCGGGCAAAAAGCCTTTACTTTTAATTATGGCAACGAATTCGGGAAATGGATCGAAAAAATCAAACCCGATTACGTAAAAATCCTAGTCCGCTACCACCCCGCCAATAAAGATATTAACAAAATCCAGCTTAAACGCTTGTCGCGGCTAAACGCTTATTGTAAAAAACACGGCCATAAAATGATGTTCGAACTCCTGGTACCGGCCACGGACGCGGATATGAAACGTGCCAAAACCGCCAAAGTATATGACAAAAAAATCCGCCCGTTAAGAACCGTTCAAGCTATCCGGGAAATTAAAAAAGCCATCCAGCCCGAACTGTGGAAGATGGAAGGCTTTGGCAAAGCCGACTGGACGAAAGTACTAAAAGTACTCGGCAAAGACACGGAAATAATCGTTTTGGGCCGGGGCCAAGATGAGGTCAATGTAAAAAGATGGCTACAAGCCGCGGCGGAGTTTAACCAAATCATCGGCTTTGCCATCGGCCGCACCATCTTTTTCCGGCCCTTGCAAGAATACTTAGCTAAACGAATCACAAAAAAACAAGCGATTGATAAAATCGCGGGCAACTATCAAAAGTTCATTAAACTTTGGACCAAAGCCAAAGCTTCTAAAATCTAAGCTATTTCTCTTCTTCCAAATCAATATCTTTCTTAAACAAAGTGATTCTTTTATATTTGGCTAACACCTTAAACAACACAAAATGAACAAATGTCGATAGAGCAATCGCCAAACCGCCAAAAATCAGCACTCTTTGCACATCCACTATGGCCAATCCGCCCAAACCTATAATTGCCGCCACCGTACTGATTAAAAACATTTTTTGCAAAGTGGCGATATTCTTTCTTTCCGTATCACTGTACAAAAAGCCTATCAAACTTACTGTTGAATGCACGTAATTTGAAAGCATGCCCCACAACTCCTGTAAATATTTTTGTGAGGAATTCAATGACATGAAAAACCTTTTGAATGTTCTGTTCAGCTCGGGATCATTCACGTATTCATCAATCAGATTTCCGCGCCATTCCAAAAAATGCTGCATCTGATTAAGTCTGGCTTTAAAAAAGTTAACCTGTCTTTGAATATTAAAAATATGATCATGCACTCTGGCCAATTTCGTTTGTTGAATAAATTTTTGATCCCTAATACTGGAAACTTTATTCCATAGCACTTCATAACCTTTAACAAATCTTTCCAATTGAATTTCATAAACCCTGGCGAAAAGCAATTGCTCAATCATTTTATCGGTTTCTTCTTTTTTATAATCCGCATTATTTACCAAAACCAAAGTCTCGCCGATCCAAACTTCGCCCTTCTCCAAATGAATTTTTTTGTGCGGTATCACATCAAACTCTCTAAACACGCCGGCCAAATCATCATGCGACGCGTCGCGTAAGGTAATTAAAACGGGATGCCGTGACTCAATCTCCTCAAAAACTTTGGGCAAAGCCGCTCCGCGTGAAAAAAGATTAGCCCATAACTGATTCATCTTCTTGGTTAAAAACTGTTCCATCCTCTGAACATCTTTTTTAATTTCCTTCACCTCTTGGCCGATAATCAACATACCATCTTCTGAAACCCTAAAAAACAGCTGGTTAACAAACCGCCCTCCGATTACATTAATTGCTTCCGGGACATAATGGATCTCCTCGAGCTCCATGTCTTTTACCCAAGCTTTCACCTCTTTGCGTTTAAAATATGCCGACTCCCAAAAAGCCAACGCGCGGTAATATTCTTTCAAATGCAAAGTTGTGCTAGGTCCCCAAGAAGATATGTAAATATTTTGAAATATCACACCTGGATTATAGCACAACCTAAATCGCGAAGTAAGGTTAGCCCGCAGGCTGTCCGTACCAAATTACGATATATGCTATAATATCCGCATGTCTCAAGAACACCGCGATATCATAGATCTTCACCATGACGAGTCCGCCGAACCACCGTTTGAATACAATCAAATAACCGATCAGATCTATATAGGCACAAACGCCTGCTGTCAGATGCACTTTTCGAAAGAATTGCTCGAAAGGGGGGTTTCATGCGATATATCCTTGGAAGGTGAGCGCGTTGACAAACCCGAAGGTGTGGAAAGTTATCTCTGGCTGCCCACCATCGACCACACGCCGCCAACTCACGATCAAGCCATGATAGGCATCCAAGCGCTGGAGGAAATGATTCGCCTAGGCAAAAAAATCTATATCCATTGCAAAAACGGGCACGGCAGAGCGCCCACTTTTTACGCGGCTTTTCTAATACTTAAAAGGGGCTTGTCCGTTGAAGCCGCCATCGAAGCAATCCGCTCCAAACGCCCATCGATCCATCTCGAAGAATCGCAAATCAACTTTCTAAAAAGTCTAAAAACATAATTTTATTATCTATTTTTTGTTATTTATTATTTAAAGCAGTATGCAAGAATATATCGGCCTCACATTACAAACCCTCGGCGAAATTTTCATCGCTTTCACGGTTTTAAAAGTCCACCAACGCGTTTTAAGAGAGCACCGCATCGACGACAATGTCTTTAAAGTAATCAAAATAGAGCAAATGCTCGGCATTTTCGGTATCATCTTCATCGTCATCGGCTACGTACTGCTGATTACCGCGTAAAAAATGATTTGCAATGTTCACGGAAAGCCCTCCACACTTTTTAGTAAACTTCGATCTCAACATTTTGCACTCCAAAACGCCGTGCCATGGAGTAAGTCGGCATCCAAATATCGATATAAGAACGCCCGTAACGTTGATTCATTCTGTCTCTCACGACAAAAAGCTTATCACCATATATATCCGGAATTTTTACAACACTGTGAAGCGGTAAAAAATTGGACGCGATGGTATTATCAGCTCCATACAAAGCGTAATTCAAGCAAACATCGTAACCCGTAGCCGTAACACAGGGCGTAGCATCGGTTTGCGCCGGACTGCTTGAATATGCAGTTGCATTAACACGCAAAACCTCCTTTGGAGCTAAATTCAACTCACAGTTATCCGCCTTTGTTAACAAAGCTTTTTCCACTTCCGCCTGAACCTCTTTGATAAAAAAATCATACAAAACCCCACCGATAACCGCGCTTGAAAAAATAATTAACAAAACCAAAATAAGCAAACTTAAAAACCACGAACCTCTAATCAAATGCCTGTTTTCTATGGCATTTATAGATTTATTATTTACCCGATACCGATCAGTTTTTTTTGCTGTTTTTTTAATCGCCATCAAACAAATTGTACCACACAATTTGTAAAATCTCTAAAATCTCAAAGATACAAAATCCCAAAAACACTCTGTACCTTGCCCTCGCATCGCAGGCTTGGCGAAGGTGTATTTTTTAAAATTTTGATAAATTTATCAACTATCTATTTAAGAAATTTGATTAGCTGCTTAACCCATTCCTGATGTTGACGTTCATCGTTTCTAATATGCTCAACCGATTCATGAAAACCGTTTTCAGTTAAAATTTGCAAAATCCTATCGCAATTCTTTTCCGCGCGCTCTTCCCAAATTAAAGCTTTATCCAAAATATCTCTCACGTCTGTTGCTGATTTCATAATCCCAATTGTTTTTTAATATTCTTTAAAGATGCTCTGTGAGCTTTACTTTCCTCAATCATTTTAAACAATAAATCATGCGCCTGTTTCTTATGACCTCCAAACGCGAACATATAGCCCTTATTGCGCAGCATATTGTAATAAGTATCTACAAATTGATCTTCATAGATTATTCCTTGCTCAATTTCTTGAGATACTTTTTTCCTATCTTCCGGTGACAATTTTTTGAGCTTATTGCCGCCTTTTATTTTTTGAACCGCCGCAAAGACCCCCGCCCCCGCCAAAACCGCGCCCGCGACAACTATTATTTCTAAATGCATAACAAACCTATTGTAACACAATAACCACTAACCAATAACCAAGCCAATAATTGCAGATTAGTCGCCTCTAGCATAATTGAAATTCAATTTTAAATTCACCCCCTTCATCCTTATTCCTTATTCCTTCATCGCGTTAAACGCGATTCATCCTTAATCCTTAATCCATAGTTAAGTTGATGATTGATTATTCAAGCTCTTTGTGTGTATAATGAGCGTATTATGCAAGAAAAAATTATCACTTTTTTAACGTCCCAAAACGGTTTCTGGGGCCAAATGTACTTTGGCAATACACTTAGAATGTACATAATCGCTTTGCTTGTCTTAATCGCGTTTGTCGTTTTTTTCTTTATTCTGCAACGCATTATTCTGGTCAAACTGGAAAAACTGTCCAAAAAAACCAAAACCGATATTGACGACGTCATCATAGAAACCGTACGCCATGTTAAACCTCCTTTTTATTGGTTCTTAGCCTTCTATATTGCCGTTAAAGTTTTAAGCTTGCCCGATATTGCCGGCAAAGTATTGGACGCGGCCATCGTCATAGTTCTTGTGGTTCAAGTTCTCACCGCCAGCTCCACTTTTATAAACTTCCTTTTCAAAAAACTTTCCAACAAGCAAAAAGAATCCAGCTCAAAAACCGCCATGAGCTATTTGGCCAAACTCACCAAAATCGCTCTTTGGTCAATTGGTATCCTAATGATTCTGGGCAATTTGGGCATCGATATAACGTCGCTCGTGGCCGGCTTGGGCATCGGCGGTATCGCCATAGCGTTTGCCCTGCAAAGCATCCTGGGCGATTTGTTCAGCTCATTTGCAATTTGGTTTGATAAACCGTTTGTGGTCGGCGATTTTGTGGTAGTGGGGGAGCATAGCGGCACGGTTGAAAAAATCGGCATTAAAACCACTCGCCTGCGCTCACTGCAAGGCGAAGAAATTGTTATCTCCAATCAAGAACTCACCACAACCCGCATTCAAAATTTCAAACGCCTCAAAGAGCGCCGTGTTATCTTTTACATCGGCGTGGAATATTCAACCTCACCCAAACAGCTAAAAGACATCCCCATGACAATTCAAAACATTTTTAAAGACATCCCCCAAACAAGATTCGACCGCGCGCATTTTTTCCGCTTTGACGATTCGGCCCTTACTTATGAAATCGTCTACTACGTTGAATCAGATGAATACGACGTTTACATGGACGTCCAACAGGCCATCAACCTTGGCATACACGAAGCCTTCCTGGATAAAGGGATTAACATGGCTTTCCCAACCCAAACAATCCACCTGATAAAATAAGCTAAAATTAGCTAAATATCCAAACTAAACTTATACAATGGAGCAGTCTTTTTATGTTGACAAAAACAAAAATGCATGTTTTGATATATTTACCAATCTGCACATAGGTGAAAAATGGGCCGTCACAGAATTGAGCGCCTTCGCAATACTCCGCGCGCCGTCTTGATTCGCGAGTTGAAATTTCGACTCGAAGCAGCTCTTTGTAATGTCAGCGATCAAGAAAAAGCTACCGATCTGGTATTGCAATTATTGATCATACGTATCGATAATCAGCACGTGCTCCTGCAGCCGGACAAATGGATGCAAACAATCCAACTTTGGTATAAGCTTATCGATAAGTACCCGAAACTTGGAGATATCCTAAGCGAATACGACGAAGACTTCCAGCTACGGCAAAACCTGCTCGTCAACGCCGTATACGATTCCAAAGAAACAGCTCTCTAACCCGCATCGCCGGGTATTTTTTTATTGGACAAAAAACCGCAAATAAGAGTAATATACCTTCTAATCCCATTCAAAAACTATTTCGATTAAAACCTGATTCTTAAGCAATTTTCTCTATGAATTCACCATCTCCATTAACCCAGCCTGCAACCGATCACGCGCTTGCCTCGGACCCTGAAAATCGCGAATTACCGCAAACCGCAAGGACCGCGCCCGCGTCCGACGAAACCAACTTGCCGAAAATGGCCGACACCATCAGAACATCGCTCGAACCAACCAAAGTCAAAAAAGACTACGCTCTCATAACCGGAGCTTCTTCGGGTATCGGCGAAGCTTTTGCCAGGCTTTTCGCTTCTAAAAATAAACCGCTTATTTTGATAGCGCAAAACGAAGACAAGCTAAAAACCCTTGCCGCCGAACTTAGAGAAAAGCACAACGTTGACGTACGCTTTATCGCGTCCAACCTGGCCAGATCCAAAACCCTGCCCGAACTGCCCGGCAAGCTCAAACGCATGGGCATCACTGTAGATATTCTCGTCAACAATGCCGGTTTCGGCAAATACGAAGCCGAACACAAAATCCGCTACGAAGACTCATTAAACATGGTCAACTTAAATTGCCGCACCTTGCTTGGACTCACCAAGCTCTTTTTACCTGAAATGCTCGCACGCAAAAAAGGTGCCATTATCAACATAGCGTCAGCGGCCGGCTTTTTCCCCGTGCCTTACATGGCAACTTACGCCGCCAGCAAAGCTTTCGTTATCAACTTTAGCGAAGCTCTGGCCGAAGAGGTGAAAGACAAAGGAGTTCGAGTGGTTTGCGCTTGCCCGGGCGCCACATCCACCAACTTCCAAAAACGCGCCGGCATAAACGCCTCCGAACATCGTGATCTGATGCAATTGAGCGACCCTTTCACTGTAGCCGAACAAACCATTGAAGCTCTTAAAAACGGAAAAGTGCTCGCCATAGTGGGCAAGACCTCGTTTATTACAAAATACGCGCCCCTATTCGCTCCGCGCAACATCTTGGCACGCATCGGCAAACGCTTAATGAACCCCAAAGCCTAACCCAGATTAACCATAATTTTTCACACCAAATTAACCATAATCTCTTAGATGAGCGATCTCATCTTATAGGAAATTTGGTTAATTTTTTAGTTATTGCTGATAACTGGATACTAAATCACTAAGCAAGATACTGGATACTAGTAGCTAGATACTAAGTTGTTATGTTATAATTTGGTTTAACGAGAGTTATGAAAAAAACACAGCTAAACAAGACTCCCAAGGTCATGCAAACAGGGGAGACTGCGGGCTCTGATTTTATTTGGGCCGCCGTAACGGTTATCAGCTTACCCATTGTGGCTTTATCGCTTACCAGCATGGGTCTGCATCCGGCCTTCGCCTTTTTACTGGGAGCCGGCCTTACTTTCCTCATCATCGTTATCGAAGCCATCACCCGAGGTAAAACCTGGATCTTTTCCGGAACTTTCCATGAATTATTCGGCCATCACGAAACCGCGTTCCGCCTGCTTGTAGTTATCGGCGGAGCCTTGCTTATATTGCAAACAGCCTTCGTAATCCAGCTCTTGCGCAACCCCAACATGGATACAATGCTGTTAAACCTCATTATCCAAAAACAATGCCAAAACAATCCCGGCCCTTTAACTGATATTCTTTGCCCCACATTTCAGGTGCTAACCCCTAATCATATCCAAAACTTGCCCCTTGTTTATTCCATGGAGCAAGCCGCCAAATCCCACCTCATACCCACGACCGTATTCGGTTCATGCGCCGTCGTACCTTTGGATAACATCAAATCTATCGAAGATGATATAGACCTCAAATTTTTCGCTTATTGCCAGCCTTGGACCAAAGGTTTAAACGGGGCTCAAGAACCCGCGGTTATGCGCGTGATTCAAGCTGATTTTACCCAAAATGACGATGGATACTACACACCGCAAACCTGGAAAGAATCCAAATCCGGACAAACTTATAATGAATTAACCAAAGATCAAAACCTACTTTTAGAACTAAGCAACCAACTCGAAGAACGCCACCGCCAAACACTGCGAATGTACGCTTTCTGAATCCATCAAGTCAAAAGTCTATCAAGTCCGTCAAGCCTAATCAGTAAACTTGACGGACTTTAAGCTTGACGGACTTTAAGCTATAATAAGGGTATGAAGATCACTCCATTTGGTGCAGCTCGTGAAGTCACCGGCTCTTGCTATTTACTGCAAACCGATAAGAGCAATATTCTCGTAGATTGCGGAATATTTCAAGGCGGGCAATTCGCTCAAGCCAAAAATTTCAATGACTTTGGCTTCAACCCTCATGATATCGACGCTGTTATTCTCACGCATGCCCATATTGACCATTCCGGCCGCATACCCCAGCTCATCAAGCGCGGTTTCATGGGCCCCATCTACTGCACCGAACCCACCAAGGATCTGTGCCGCTTGCTCTGGTATGATGCCGAAGAAATCATGGAGGAAGATTTCAAGCGCCACAACGCTCCAAAATTATACTCACGAGACGACGTAAAAGTCTCGGTTAGACGCTTAAAGCAGGTTGACGATAAAACCTCGTTCTGTTTTCAAGATTTGCAAATCAGATTCCACAACGCGGGCCATATTTTAGGTAGTGCTTTTGTGGAAATAACCGAAGAAGGAGGCAAAACCGTTACTTTTTCCGGCGATCTTGGCAATGATGACACCCCCATCCTAAAACAAAAGGACGTACTTAATAAAACCGATGCTTTATTCATTGAATCCACTTATGGCGACCGCGTTCATGAAAAGGATGCCGAGCGCTGGCAAATTCTTAAAAAAGCCGTCACGCAAACCATTAACCGCGGCGGCGTTTTGCTGATTCCGGCTTTTGCCATCGAACGCTCGCAAGAATTGCTTTACGAGCTCAACAACCTCGCCGAAAAAGACCGCATCGCCGACGTGGACATGTTTATGGACAGCCCGCTGGCCGCCAATGTAACCGATGTATTTCGCAAATACCCCGAATATTACAGTGTCAAAGCCTACAAACAACTTACCGGAGGCGATAAACTGTTTGATTTTCCGGGCCTTAAAGTTACCCGTACCCGCAATCAATCCATGAAGATCAACGATTCGCGCTGGCCCAAAGTCATCATCGCCGGAGCCGGCATGATGAACGGCGGCCGCATCCAACACCACCTTATCCGCTATCTGGGCGACCCAAAATGCACGGTACTCATTATCGGATTTCAAGCCCATGGCACATTGGGGCGCAGGCTCTACAGCGGACAAAAACGCGTTAAAGTTCTTGATGAATACGTCAACGTAAAAGCCGACATTGTCAGTATCGGCGGTTTTAGCGCTCACGCAGACCAAAAAATGCTCGTCAACTGGATACGCAAAGCCAAAAAGCGCCCCGGCCATGTCTACTGCACCCACGGTGAAGAACACGCATCAGCGGCCCTGGCCACCAGAATCAAAGAAAAACTGCACATCTCAACCGATGTCCCGCGTCCGCGCCAAACAATCAATATTTAATTTTAAAAATAATTCGAGCTTGCTCGATACCAACATCAGTGATCAGTAATTTTGGTATTTGGTAGTAGGTAATTGGTAATTGATTTATGTGGATCCTAATAGCCCTCCTGGGCCATGCCAGCAACGGTGTCGCCTTCATCATCGACAAAATCCTAATCACCAACGCTTTTAAGCGCTCGGCAACTTACGCGGGCTTGGTGGGAATTTTATCGATCTTGGCGCTGGTTTTGGCGCCCTGGGTAACCGAATGGCCGCACGGCAGAACCCTCACGCTCGCTTTGGTAAGTGGAATCGCTTTTACAACAGCGCTCTGGTCATTCTTTGCCGCCCTTGCCCGTGGTGAGGCTAGCCGCGTGGTACCGGTGATCTCGGCTTTTATCCCCATGCTCACCCTGGCCGGCACAACCGCGTTTCTGCATGAACGCTTAACCGGCGCGGAGCTCATGGGCTTTTTTCTGCTTATCGTAGCCACAATAATCCTCTCCAGCGGCAAAGCCAAAGAACGCCTCACCAAAGAGGCCCTGTTGCTAAGCGGAGTATCGGCACTGCTTTTTGCGACCATGTCCGTAACCATCAAAGCCATCTACGAAGACGTGGGCTTTTTAAGCGGTTTTGTCAGTACGCGCATTGTCGCCGCCGTCACCGCGCTAATAATAGTAGTCATTATCGACAGCGACGCGGGGGAGGAGATACTCACAATCTTCGGCCTATCCAAAAAATCGAAATCCGGTGTTCGAAATTCAAAATTCGATAAAAACGGAGGGATAAAACTCAATCCCAAAACCGCGGCCGGTCTGGCTCTTTTAGGCCAAACTATGGGCGGTCTTGGCTTTGTTGGCGTGCAATATGCCATCTCTATCGGCTCAGCCGCCATTGTAAACGCCTTGCAAGTGATGCAATTCGCTTTACTCGTATTGGTTGCCTTTCTCTTTAAATCCAAAGCCAAAGTCTTACTCGGCGAATGCCTCAACCGATCCGTTGTACTTAAAAAAGCCCTGGCACTTGTAATCATGGCCGTTGGATTAGGGCTAATCGTCTAACGTTCGTCACCGCTCACTTAATAGAAAATGAATACTAAAAGGAGAATAACGCCTTCAAATTAATTGTGCATTATGCATTTTTTAATGTAAAATTGAATCATGGAAGAAAAAACAAAAAAAATCATCAAACTGATTTTCATTATAACCGGTGTATCAATTATCGTTTTGATTACCATTTTTCAATCCATGAATTTAGATTTAAACACAGATTATAAAGCGGGTGTTACTTTTAGCAGGCCTTACGCCGAAGAACTGGGAGTGGAGCCCGATCTAGCACTGCAAGCCGCGCTGGATGACTTGGGCGTGCGCCATTTTCGCGTACCCGCATACTGGAACATGATTCAACCATCAAAATATTACTGGGATTTCGGCTGGCTCGATCAAGATTTAGACGCAATTGCCGAACGCGGCGGCAAAGTTACATTGGCAATCGGCCACAAGCTCCCGCGCTGGCCCGAATGCTGGACCCCAACCTGGGCTCGCTCATATTCTCAAGACGAATTGGAAACCGCGGTCAAACTCTACCTCAAAGAAGTGGTTACGCGCTATAAAGACCACCCCGCCGTCGAGGCATATCAAGTTGAAAATGAACCGAACTTTCCATTTGGCATCTGTCCGGAAATTCGTGAAGATTTCATCGACGAAGAAATTGCCTACGTCCGCGAACTGGATCACTCAAAACCCATAGCGACTACGGATTCGGGCGAACTCACACTTTGGGGTTTGGGCGGCAAAGTCGAGCGCCTTGGAGTCAGTGTTTATCGCGTAGTCAAAAGCCCGATTGGCATCTTCCGCTATTGGTTTGTACCTCCCCAGCTATATCTGCGCAAAGGCCAAGTGGCTAAATTCTTTTACGGCACCGACCAAATCTACATCAGTGAATTCCAAATGGAGCCCTGGGTGGACACAACAATCCCCGAAGCCTCGCTCGAAGAACAATTTCAAACTTTTGACTTGCGCCAGATGCAAAAAAATATCGCCTATGCTAAAAAGATGGGGCTGCCGCGCATAGATTTCTGGGGAGTGGAGTGGTGGTATTACATGAAAGAAGTACATAACAAGCCCGAATTCTGGGAAGAATCAAAAAACATTTTTAACAACCAAGACCAAGATTAAATACTAAGACTCATTTTATGAAAACCCTCTACTTCCAAATCCTCTCCGGAGAGATAAAAGCCGTATTAATCGAAGATAATAAAAAAATCGTAGTCCTTGGTATTTTCCCGGTCAAAGGAAAAAGCCAAACCGCTTTTAAAGATGAAATTTCTCGCATTAAGAAAGAACTCAAACTCAAACAAGAGCCCATTATCATCCTTCCCGAACCCGGTCTTTATCCCAACAGCCAAAACTGGAAGCTCTCCAAAAACCAGGTCTCATCAGCCTTGGCACGCGCGTCTTACGAAGCGCATAAAGGCCAATTCAAAAAACAGGGGACATACCTTCTCCTGGAGATCGGAAACTCTGTCAATTTAGCGGTTATTAATAAAAGTAAACAAGTTCAAATCAGCGAACACTGCCTGGACCGCCTTGTGGCAGACTTCCGCGAAGCCATCAGTGAACCTCACGACAGCCGCTATCTGCAGGATTTTTGCTCCAACCAATTCTTCTTAAAAAAGACGGACAAATCCGCCCTGGACATCTACAATCAACTGCAAGACGACGCATTGGACGGCGCCGAACTTTTCGTTGAATACGGAGCCAATATGGGCGCCTTGCTGGCCAACCTCGATACGCTCTACGAACCCAACTGCATCGCCATCTGCGGGTCAATTGCGCAGACATTCGATGCCTGGTCACACGCCATGGGCAAAATGCGCAACCAACACCGCGCCAAAAAACCCGCCTGCCGCGCCATCCCCCTCAAGGATAAATCTGACTCAACGATCTTGGGAGCTAATTTGCTCAATTAACAACACAAAATGTAGAAACGCGATTCATCTAATTATTGGTATTTTGTTTGACGATATCTGTAAATAATTGTGAATATTTTTTGTGTTTAATAAAAAAAGCCTCTTTCGAGGCATAGAGAGCTTTCAATTCCTGAAAGCTTTTTAAGATGAATAACGAGAATTGACACACACGCAACGCACGTTGCATTTTTCCGGTCTCTTGCCCGCCAAGTCGCACAGATCCGGAGCAAACTTGCGCGCCATATACAGCACAGCTTTATCCGACTCTCGCGCATTGGCGAAATACCGTAATGATAGGGGAATCAAAGGATGATTCGCATTCTCCGCTTTCTCAAGCAAAGCTCGCGCGTGTACTT
>WJLP01000068.1 GCA_014728435.1 Candidatus Uhrbacteria bacterium | reverse complement strand
TCAATTTTGATTTGACCGGTTTTTATTTGATCCTTTAAACTTTCGTGCGAGATATTTGCCAAGCGATCTAGGCGGGTTTGGCGGTCTTCTCCTTGGAGGACGAAGGGCTGGCTGGCTTTAATCTGGATGGGATGGAGTTGAACTTCAGTCAAGTCTGGGCTGATGGTTAAGCCTGCTATGAGGCCGTAATTGGTTTCGCGCGACCAGTCTTGATCAAAGATAAAGTTGCCGAGCGAGTAGATGATGGGGCGATTATTGTAGACCTCGACTGACTGCATCCAGTGAGGGTGAGCGCCGATGACAGCGTCCACACCTTGGTCGATAAACCAATGAGCGAGCTCGATCTGTGTCATGTTGGGTTGGGATTGATACTCTGCTCCCCAGTGCATGTAGACAACGACGTAGCGCGCTTGCTCGTAGGCGGATTTGAGCGCGTCTTCAGCCTCTTGATAGTTTAGAGGGTTGTCGGTGATGTTAAAGCCAAGCAGAGCGACTTTTTGGCCGCGCGATTGAATGACAGTTAGCGCGGAAACCGCATCGTCACGGACTTGATCGCCGAAAACGGCAAGCCCGGCATCGGTGAGAAGCTTGCGCGATTCGTCAGCGCCGGCGCGCCCTTGGTCGAGCGTATGATTATTTGCTTGAGACACTGCGTGGATCCCGACTTCTTTGAGCAAGGGCGCGATTTCCGGGTCAAACATGAAATCCACGTCGCCTTTATTGGGTGCTCGGCGGCGCGCAGTGACAGGACCTTCCAAATTGGCGACTACCATGTCTTGGCCGTGGAAAAACTCGTTATTTGGACCGGCAATCTTTACGAACGGATAGTTTTTAAAGCCGGCACGGCGGGATCTTTCGGCAACGAAACGGTCGAGCATTATATCTCCCAAAAAGGCGAGGGTAAGCGTGTCTTGGTTTTGAATCTCACCAGGAGCAAAGCCGGCGTAAAAATATGAGGATGAAAGTTCGGTTGAGGTCGCGGTGGTGCTTTCGACGGTCGCTTGGCCGAGTTTTAGCTTGCGCGCTGTTTTTAGGGCAATGCCAAGCACTTCGGGATTATTGATATCTGTTTTATGGCTTTCTAGGTCGGCCAGAGATTGAATGACATCTATCGTGGTTTGATCATGAAACCGGGCAATGGGAAGGGGCAGATCGCGATCGGCTTGCGTGGCCGCAATTAAAATTGCGCGCGAGTCGCTTTTTAGCACTTGGTTCAAGGCGGTGGACAAGGAGGCTGTATCAGCCTCAGAGGCTTTGGAATTTACAATGATGGGTATAACCCGCGCGCCCGCCCACTTTTGGGCGATAAAAGGCAGTAAGTAATTAATCGGACCGGCCGCGGCAAATGCGCCGGTTGAAGATTCAAGTGCCGGATATGCATCTTGCAGTTTTGCGACATAATCGGGCGAGCCGCGCAGCCCCCCGCCGACCGTCTCAAAGCCGTAATCCGTCGTGCAAATTGAGGAACCGCACAAGCCCGAGGTATCGGGAGCCAAAACAAAGACAGCAGAGGGCGACGGCAAGGAATCGAGCGCGCCCGCGATATGCGGACCCTCTGATATTTGGTGAGGCAGGATAATGACGCGGGAGTCGGATTGGAGGTTTAAGGCGGCTTGATAATTCCGCGCATACTTGAGTTGGCTTTTAGAGACCGTGCTTAGCTTAAGCTTTGGCGTGTCTTTTTCAGCAAGCACTTGTTGGACCAGCTCCACCGCGGGCTCGGCATCTACCGCCAGCCGGATTGTTTTTGGTTGCCGAGACGCGAAAACCGCCGCCAACGCGGCGATTATGCAGAGCAGTAGCACGGCTCCGGCAAGAGCAATGATCCAATAATTCTTAAACATAACAAAAGTTGATAGCCGGCTAACCGCTAACGGCTATGTGCTTGCTTTAGGGCTGAAGAATGTTGTCTGTTCTGCCGTTAATGGAGATTATAACATTATCTTGACCGGATACTTCCAGTGCTGTTTTAGCTATTTGCCGATCGATGTGCGTTACCCGGCAAGATCCGCCGACTTGGTATTGCAAATCTTCATCAAAATCCAATTGAATGCCATCCTCTTTGTTATTGATTTGCGGATCGGAAACGTCTTGAGGAAGTGATGAGAAATAGCCGGATTTTTTCTCCAGAGGGTTGGGACCTTTTAAGAGCTCGTGGACGGCGATCGCCACATTATCACCCGCCACAACCATCCGCTCCACGGGATAAACGGATTCACATTCCTTGCCCTCTTCGTTTTTTTCGGAATTGCCAAAATAGATTTTTACTGTTGCGGATTCTTGAGGGAGACTAACCTCGGCAGTGGCTTTGTGCACTTCTGATCCATCGCGTGCTGAAACTTCAAAGACGTGCAGTTTGCCTGTTTTTGTGGCCGGTACGAGGTCGAAAAAAGCGGTGACATGGAACGGGCCGGGCTCACCGATATCCGGGCTCATTACATTTGCATATCCTTCGGAGACGGTGATGCCGTTTTCATCTTCAAGGCGCCAGTTGACGGTGTTTTCAAAAGCCGTTGTGGTGCCGTGAAATGTAAATGGGTTGGTTAAATTTGTGCCTTCGGGCAATACGAAAGAAGTCCAATCGTCAGGGCTGGTGAAGCTTTGCTTATTAGACGCGCCGGCAGACGGTTTGCAAACACCGACCGCGGCCGGATCGTCGGGTGAGGGCACCAAATCAACGCAAGAGTATCCTTGGGGGCATGTGTAATCTTGCTCATCTCCACATTCACAATACTCAACGCAGACTTCGGCGCACATGGTACCGGGCGGTTCGGCGCGACAAAGAGATCCGCAGGGATTCCAACGACCTCCGGCGGCCTCGCAAGTTTGCCGTGTGAGTTTAGCCGGCTGATCCGTGTCTTGCGGTTTGGTTGACGTGGCGGTAGCCGGAGTTGAGGTTGAACGAGAGTCTTCAATGGGTGCGAGAGGCTCGCCGACTTTGAGGCGGTCGATTTCCGAATAAAGATAACGGACAAGAACGATAATACCCAGTAAAAGGGCACCTGTGCCCACGATTATGGCAATTTTTGTAGCTTTCTTCATAGAAATTATTGTGCGGACAAGTTGCGGTTTGCCCTTACTAATTGTTTACTCAACGACTTCTCCGTTGATGTAGATAATACCTTCGAGCGTTGTACCCGGAAGAGGTACTGTGGCCAGTGTTTTTTGGATTTGGTTTTTGGCAATATTGTAAAAACAATCACTTTGGTTGGGATCTTTGAGATTGGGCGTTAAATCAGCGATGTACCTGCCTTTTTCATTCTTACCCACGCGAATGACCCTAACTCCATCGGGGATCATGGTTACCAAACCCTGTTCGGCTTCAGTTTTAGTGGGGCCTTTCAAGAGTTCGCGAAGTGCGGCTTCATAGAAGAATAGATCCAGACTGCCGGTAGATACGATACTGCGTTTAACGGATTCTACGGATGAGCAATCGCTTAAAGAGGCATCGCGAAAATAAATTTCCACGGTTTGGGTTAAGTTTTCCAATTTGACGGGTATGATTAATTGCGGAGCGTTTTCCGCGGCCGACACAACCAGCTCCCCGTTTTGAGATGCCGGAAAATCCGTGTACCAGTAATATTTGCCATGATTGGAATATGAGGACAAGAGCCCGGGTATGGTGCCTGAGGCAATCAGACTACCAGTAGCGTCTTTGAGGCTCCAAGCACGATCGTGCATGAATGTGGAAGTGGCGCGCATGATAAACGGATTGGGCACGAAGTCACCGGCTAAAAACGGCAATTCCAATGTACCGGTTGAATTTTGTATTTGAGGTTGGGCTATGGTTGTAGTTTGTGTTTGTTTTTGAGTTGATTCGGGCGACTCTGGCGCAGGTGGCGGTTGATTGGTGTAGTAAACGATAATCCAGACCGCTGCCGCGAGGATGAGTATGAGTAAAGTCAATCCAAACGATGCTTTGATGGCGCGATTCATAATGTGATTAATTGGGCAAAACCACAATCATGAGCTGATCGCCTTCGGGCACATTGCCGCCGTTCCAATCGTGATTGGATTCCAGCAGGTTCTCGAAGGTGTAGATAAAGTCTTGGCCGAGGCGAGTGCCCGGGTCACCGGTAATAAAGCGGCCATCGTCGGTATAGCCTTTAACAACAAGCATGTGATACAGCGGGCCGCCGTTTCTGAAATTGGGATTGTCTAATTCTTTGCCGGAAAACGGCATAATGACCGGATAACCGCGCGCTAACACGGCTTGGATGTCTTTTGCAGAGGTAACAGGAAAGACGCGGACGTCGCTATAGCCGTAGTAATCACGCATGAGCTGGGCGGTTTCCTCGGCGGTAGTGTCTTTGTAATAACCCAGGGTTTTATTTTGATATTCCACGATTTTAAGTATTTCGTCGTCCGCTTCGTCGACAGGGATTTTGCCCGTGCGGCCATCGTAAAATGCGTCGACCATGATCATGGATGCTTCTTCGCAAGCTTCTTGGTAAGGATAATCCCAGTTGGCGTGAGGCGCTTGACTCATCCACGGGACATCGAGATTTAACTCGGTTGGGATCTCAACGTCACCCGCGAGCGGGTCTGTGACTTCTTTTTTTTGATCTCTAACCGGGTCTTTTGTTTGCGGGCTGGATTCCAGCTTAAAATTTTCACTTGCAGAGACTCCGCCTTCGATGTGAGACGGCGGACCTTCGGGAAGGTCGGCATCGATTGTATCGGAGGAATTTTCAGTAACCTTGTCTTGGTAGGCGGTGGGCGAGGGCAAATCCGGTTTGTTCATGAGAGTCCACTGGTCACGCAGCCAGTGGCGGCCAAAATATAGCCCGATCAAGATAACGAGCATTAAGCCTAAAATAATGGCGATTTTTCGCTTCATATTGGTTAGATAGTAGCAAACAAAGGCTTCTTTTTCAAGAAAAGACGCACTTAGGCGTCTTTTTAACTTTGTTGGTTTTTGACTATTGAAGCGGTTCGACGGTTACCGAGTTCATAACATCGCCGATGGCTATTTGTTTAACCACATCCATACCGGAAATGACACGGCCGAAAATACTGTATTTGGGCGGGAGCGGATTGTCGGCGAGCATGATGAAAAATTGGGACCCGTTAGTGTTGGGTCCGGAGTTGGCCATGGCGACTATCCCTTCGTTGTATGGCAAGCTGACCGTATCGTCTTCAAACTTATAGCCCGGGCCGCCAGTACCATTGCCATTGGGGTCGCCGCCTTGAACAACAAAGCCGGGTTCCACGCGATGGAATGTAAGACCGTTATAGAAACCGCGTTCGGTGAGGTAGATGAAGTTGGACGCGGCCTTAGGGCCTTCTTTGCCCAAGATTTCGAAGATGATATCGCCTTTATCGGTTTTAATGCGGATTTGTTTGTTAGCAAGATTTTCTTCGGATAATGCGCCCGGGAAAGCGAGCGTTTCGGGTTGGGTTGGTTCCGGCATAGATTCTTCTTTAGGTTGATTAGTTGATTCTTTGGATTCTTCGACCGCGGGCCCCGGCTCTGCCGGCGGGGTTGTCGTGACGACTTCTTCGGGTGGCGGCGGAGTTTCCGGTGGGGGTTGGGGTTGCGTTTGAGTTAATGTCTGTTTTTCCGCGGCCGGCTTTTGGGTTTCGTCGGCCGGGGTTTCGGGCATTTGGTACTTGTCGAGCGAAACCGGCGAATCGGCCGCGTCACAGCCAAAACCCGCAAGCACGATGAAGATTGAAAGCAAGAATAGGGATTTGCTTAGTTGCATAGTTTGTCAATCATAACTCCCGGGATTGTGTATGCAAAGTGGACAATTTTCTGTAGATTTCAGGCATACCTGAAATCTACAGAAAATTTTTATGCCTCCCATGGTAGGCTTTGATGTCCGGCTATGCCGTTTATGGCGATTTGAGTCATTAGGTCTGATTGTTTCCATGTGTCCATGGCTTTTTGCAGATGCAGTTGGATATCTTGGTTGTGTGATGAGAGATCGCGACCCATCTCATCGCGGATCCAAACTTGCGCGGGATCGTCTTCGCCGGGCAAGTAAAGCAAGCGAGTCATTACGGCTTTAGCGCCGGATTCTTTGAGCACTTGAAGCGATACGTAGCGCGCGATGATTGGCGCGGTAACTTTTGCTTTGTGCCAGTCTAGCCCGCAAGGGTTGGGGACGGAAGGCAAGGCCGAGCCATAAGGATGCGAGCAGATACCCGAACGGCCGATGGCCGTTTTTAAGCTATGGCAATCCATGGCTCCCAAAGGATTAATCGCCAATTTATAATCTTGATTGATATTAAGACTTTCTACGACCCGGGAAATTTCTTGACGTACGGTGCCCAAATCTTGCGCGCCATGATCCAGCCTGATTGTAATTTTATTGCCGTCCCGATTGCGCATGACGATGACTTGGCCCACACGGCTCATCCAAAACCAATTAGTGTCTTGCCGGCGCTTTTCTTCCAGGGCATGTGCTATTTGGTTTGCCAAGTACTGTGCCAGAGGCAATGCCGATTCACTTTCGGTTGTGGCGTAACCACAGGCCATGATTGGATCCAGATCGGCTTGTTTGGCGTGCATCAAGCGCTCGCTGGGAATCTTTTCCAAAGCTATAAACGGTTCCAGGCCTTCGGCGATTCCGTAGCGGCCGAGGATACGGCGCACACAAGCGGATACGTCAAAATCGGCCGCTGATTGCAGTTCACCGGCAATAAACAATGCGCCGTGCCCGCCCGAAACCGAGACATCCAATCTGCTGTCGGGATCCCGCTTTTGGTATTCATCAACAATACCGGCGGCCACGATATCGCAAAGTTTGTTTGGATTAGCCAAAAAATGGCAATACCCGCTTTGCATGGGCAAAGATTAACCAACCGAATTGACTGCGTCAAATCACGATTCAGGATAATGCGATAAGGGTAAAAGTTTATTCAATATCTTAATAATTTATCTTAAATCGTTTATCAAAGCTCGTCGATGTCCCGTAAGAAGGAGATTTTCGGCGTGTCTTTTTTGGGTTTTGAGGATTTCCAAACCGAGGTGACTTTAACCTCATCGTTTGTTGCGCGGCCGATGCTTTTGCGACGATTGCCGTAGCGGTCCAGTTCGATGGTCGGCTCTTCAAAATCATGTGACCAATCATCACTCCAGCCTTGATCTTCATCCGCGAATGATGCTGAGCCGTTTGAGACGGAGGCGAAACGGGCGAGCTGTTCGTTTTCGATGAGGTGGCCGGGGAGCTCTTCTAAAAACATGGAAGGCCGGCAAAAACTCATGGCATCGTAGCCCATGACTTGCGGATAGCTTAAAAAGAGCTTATTGCGGGCGCGCGTGGCGGCGACGTAGAATAAGCGGCGTTCTTCTTCCACGGCTCCGTCTTCTTCAAGTGCGCGCGGCGACGGGAAGCCGGCATTGGTTAAATGCAAGATAAAGACCGTGTCCCACTCCAAACCTTTGGCTTGATGTATGGTTGAAAGTACAAGCCGCTCTTCGTCATTACCGCCGCCTTTTTCACGACGGAAAGACGCGTCATCAAGCGTCGCGTCTGCAAGAAACGCGGGTGCGTCGGGATAGGCGTCGGCAAATACGGCGAGCTGTTCCAAGTCCTCGAGACGATCGCGCCAATCCGGATATTCGGCTTCGAGATGGTTTTTATAGTTTTCAGAATTGGCTACGGCGCGAACCATGGCTCCGGGAGTGCCGTCACCCATGGCGATTAGAATGGATTGCGCGGATAGCCAGCCGGTTTGGCCGCGCGGCGGGATGATGAGTTCGGTTGTGAGCGGCTGCAATTCTTTAACGGCAGACTCGCGGACTTGTTCTAAAATTGCGGACGCTGTAGCCGCGCCTATGCCTGTTTGCATGTTTAAGACTCTAAGCCAGGCCGGTTCGTCTTTGGCGTTAACTTGCAAGCGCATATATGACAGGACGTCTTTGACGTGGGCTCTTTCAAAGAACTTTAAACCGCCGCGATATTCGAACGGCACATCGCGTTTCATGAGTTCAAACTCAAGCGCTTGCGAGTGCGATGAAGCTCGGAAAAGTACGGCCATGTTGGCAAGCGCAACACCTTGTGAGCGCAAAGTGAGGATTTTGTCGGCCAGATATTTGGCCTCTTGGCGCGCGGACGGGCAGGCAATGACGGTGGGTTTGATTCCCGGGTCTTTGAGGCCGACCAGGTTTTTTTCGAATTGATTTTGATTGTAGCTTAATGACGCGTTGGCGAGGTCCAAAATTTGCGGAGTGGATCGGTAGTTTGACTCCAGCTTGAAAATTTTGGCATTGGGCCATGTGTCCGGAAAAGAAAGAATGTTTTTTACATCAGCCCCTCGGAAAGCGTAGATTGATTGAGCGTCATCGCCAACTACGAACACATTTTGATGCTGTTCGCCCAGCTTGGCGATAATGCGGGCTTGGAGCGCGTTGGTATCTTGATATTCATCGACAAGCACATACTGAAAGCGTGAGCTGATTTGGCTCGCGACAGCCGGCTGGGTTTCCATAAGTTTAAGCCAATTCCAAAGCAAGTCATCGAAATCCATGGCATTGGCGCCTTGCTTGCGCTTTTGGTACTCGCTACAGATCCATTCCATGTCATTGACACAATCCAGGAAGTTGGGATGCTTCATTTCCACGGCTTCTTTCATCGTGATACCGGTATTACGTGAAAAAGAATAGACATTTTTAAGTACCGCGGGCGAGGGAAAGCGGCGGGCTTTTGGGTCGATCTTGGCGTCTTTTAGCACGGCTTTCATGAGCGCCTTGGCATCTTCTTCGTCTAAAATGGAAAATCCGGTTGTGTAACCCACAGCGGGCGCGAACGACCGCAATAAGCGATTGGCAACCGCGTGAAAGGTGCCGCCCCAAACGCCCTTGGCCCCCGGGCCGACGAGCACAGATATGCGCTCGAGCATTTCACGCGCGGCTTTGTTTGTGAAGGTGAGCAAGAGGATTGAGCCGGGCTCGACGCCTTGTTCAAGCAAATAGGCCACGCGATAGGTGACGGTGCGAGTTTTGCCTGACCCGGCGCCGGCCAAAACCAAACAAGGCCCGTCACCGTGGAGGACCGCGTCTAGTTGTTCTTGGTTGAGTTCGCCGGAAAAGTTGATATTCTTCATAGCCGTTAGCTGATAGCTGTTAGCTGTCTGCTGAGTGTAGAGCATATCAAGCCGGATTTGTTCGAGCAATCTCATTACACAGAAAGTATAAAGAAACGGATTATCGCAAAAACGGCTTTAGGCCGCTTTATCAATCTCTTTCCATTCCCCTTCTTTAAGGTTACCGAGTTTGATTTTGCCGATTTGAGTGCGGATGAGGTCCGTGACTTCGAGGCCCAGAGCCGCGAACATGCGGCGGAGCTGGCGTTTTTTGCCTTCGGTGAGGATGGCGCGGAATTTATTGTTACCCAAGTATGTTGCTTTTTTCGCGACCAGGAAGTCGCCATCATTCATGATGCCTTTGGTTAGGCAATTAACAACATCTTTTGCCCACACCTCCTTACTCGCTTTAGCTACGGGGGGTGCTTGACGTGACAACGTCGGACCGGGAGAATTCACCGTCACTTCGTAAATTTTTTCGTGATGGTAGCGCGGGTGCGACATCTTTTGCGCGAAAGAGCCGTCATTTGTGAGGACGACCAAGCCGCGACTGTTTTTATCCAAACGGCCGACCACAAAAAGACGTTCGTCGATATCAACCAGATCAAAGATATTCTTTTCACCTTTAAAGCGACGGTTGGTGCAGGTGTAGCCTTTGGGCTTATTGAGCGCGATGTAGATTTTTGCCGCGCTGCCCGTGAGCGGCTTGTCGTGGATTGTAATTTTGTCACCGCTTGTGACGCTTTGGCCAAGCTCCGCGACTTTATCGTTAACGGTGACGACACCCTCTCGGATAAGTTCTTCAGCGCGACGACGTGAACAGTAGCCTGAATCGGCAATCGCTTTTTGCAATCGCGACTTTTGAGATTTATTCATATTGTAAATATCGCGATAGTTGTTCCTGAATTAATAGTTCGTAATTCGTAATTTTTAATTAGAGAGAATTTATTCCCCGTACGCTTTCCAGCGATTAAGTTTGTGTCCCTCTGCATTTTGAGCGTAATAAATATTTCCCTCTTCGTCGTGAAGATAGAAGTAATAGTTGTTTTCAGCGGGATTTAGCGCGGCATCCAGCGCGTCTTTACCGGGGTTGCAAATTGGACCCGGCGGTAAGCCGGTGTTGCGATAAGTATTGTAAGCTGATTCGATTTCCAGTTCGTCTAAAGTTGGTCGCGGGTTGTTGGCGCCCGTGACATAGTTAACCGTGGCGTCGGATTGGAGGCGCATGCCGATTTTTAAGCGATTGAGAAAGATGCGGGCAATATTGCGGCGCTCTTCGGGATTGCGGCCCTCTTTTTCAACGATGGATGCGAGGGTGACCACTTCGTGCAAAGTGCGGCCTTGAGCCGCCGCGGTTGAGGTGAAGCCTTGCGTTTGACGCTCGAATTCATTCAATTGCTTAAGCGCTATGCCGAGTGGCAGTTGATCTTTCCAGACACGGTAAGTGTTGGGAAATAAATATCCTTCGAGAGATGTTCCTTCGGGCAAATCTGCGAGAAAATCAAATTGCTCTTCCAGCCCTTTGGCAAAGGATTTGCTCGCGCGCGTATCGCCCACAAGGTCGCTAACCGAGGTAGCGGAAACACCTTGCAGTATGAGTTTGGATTGCCAATCATCCAGAGTTTGCCCTTCAATGAACTGCATGGTGATTTCTTCGCGCTTGGGGCCCAAAGATATTTGGCGAGCGATTTGCTGGTATGAACTACCGGGCGCGATTTCGTATTGGCCGGGAACAGCGCTTTTAGCGGTCGCATTGAAAAGGGCGTAGATTTGATAGCCATAAGCCGATGTTATGATGCCTTTTTGTTGCAACAGTCTGGCGATTTCGGATACCGAACTGTTTGCCGGGAGGTTGACGGATACTTTGAACTCAGACGGCGAGCCGATATATGCCGATGGAAAAAACCAAGCCAAAAAAATGCCGGCGATCAGCAAAAAGATTCCAAAAAGAAAAAAGATTTTACGCATAAACTATAATCGTACATCGTACAATGTACCTCGTACAACGTAATGGTTGATAATTATTTGATTGGTTTGCGCAGAGCTCTGTGGCCCAGGCGAACCAAGGCGAATGATAGCAGACCAAGAGCCACTCCGCCAAGTATATCCGTTGGATAGTGTACACCGGCGGCCATGCGGCCAATGACAACACCCGTGGCTATGAGAATGCCGATACGGCCCGCGGTTTTATTGGCGAGATACAAGGCCGCTAAAATTGCGACAGATGTGGCGGTATGCGTCGATGGAAAAGCGGTTGTTAACGGAGCCGGTATCAAGGTAATGACCTGTTCGATTGCTAAAAAGGGGCGCTCTCTTAGCAGGAACATGGCTATAAGTTCGGACGATAGTATAGCGAGTCCGGCCGACCAAAGTGCTTCTTTAACACTATGGCGCTCTTTGGTTGATCCGTACGCCCAAAGCCAAGCCATAACCGGCACAAATAAAAAAATCCAAACACGGGCAAGCGCGATGGCTATCCATTCGCCGATTTCAGAGGCTAAAAATATGTTTTGCAGCAGGATGACTATTTCGGCGTCAATCATGGGGATATTATAGCATACAGTTTGGACCTAGACGGTGATCTTCGAAACCTAAGGCCCAGTGGTCTAATCTTGATTCCCGCTCAAATCGCGTTTAACATGACAAATTACCTTGATTGCTATAAGTAATTAAAATTACATCAGATAGAAAATCTTGCTTAAATCGTTTGATCATGCGAATCAGGGCTCCAATGTTTTATTCGGATAAGCGCAATAACTTGCTATTGGACATTTGTAGCAAAGTGGCTTGCCCGGTTTGCAAATTTCACGACCAAAATGGACAAATGTGCGGTTAATGTGGGACCAAGATTTTTGCGGGACGAGTTCCGCCAATTCTTTTTCGACCTTGACAACGTCTTTTCCTTTGGCCCAGCCCAGGCGATGCGCGATGCGAAAGACGTGGGTGTCGACGGCTATTGCGGGTTTGTTGTAGCAGGCGGAAAGCACACAGCTCGCTGTTTTGCGGCCTACGCCGGGCAAGGCAACGAGTTCGTCCATATTATTGGGGACTTTACCTTGATGATCCGTGATTATTTTTTGCGACAGTGCTTTGATGGATTTTGCCTTGTTGCGGTAGAGCCCGATGGTGTTCATGGCGCTAGCGATATCTTCTACCTTGGCCTTTGCCAGAGTATTCCAGTTGGGAAATTTTTTACGAAAACTCGGAAACATTTTTAGAACCTGCGCGTCTGTGGTACGAGCGCTCATGATGGTGGCAAGCAGGCTGTCTGCAGGACTGCCTAAATCCATATCACCTTTTTGGGGATAATGTTTCTTTAAGGTTTTTAAGATTTCGGGGTGGTATTTCATGATGCAGAGACACGCCTTGGCACGTCTTTACGATGTTAGATCAGCGTGCGGCCAATCATATCTTCCGGCTGAGGCAGGCCCATGAGGCGCAATATTGTGGGTGCCACGTCGGCAAGCATGCCGGCAGGAGGCGTCATACTTAAATCTCCGCCGATGACATCACCGGTTGGCGCTTTCATACCTTCAAGCTGTTTGCCGATAATGAGAAACGGCACGGGATTGGTGGAATGTTCTTTGTCGATTTCGCCGGTGGTGAGGTTGACCAATTCTTCGGAGTTGCCGTGGTCCGCGGTTACAAGCACGATGCCGCCCACGGCAAGCGCGGCGTCGATGATACGCCCCATGCATTTATCAATCGATTCATGCGCTTTAACCGTGGCTTCAAAGTTGCCGGTATGCGCCACCATGTCCGGACTGGCGTAATTTGCCACAATAAAATCATAATTGCCGCCCGCGATTTCTTTAACAATACGGTCGGTGATGGGATCATTGGCCATCTCCGGAGCCTGGTCGTAGCTTGAAACACGCGGAGAGGGAATAATTACGCGGTCCTCGCCGGGGAATTCTTCTTCGATCATGCCGTTCAAGAAAAAGGTAACGTGGGCATATTTTTCAGTTTCCGCGATATGCAATTGACGCAAACCAGAATCTGAAATAACTTTAGCAAGGCATGTGTCTATGGTTTGCGGCGGGTAGGCAACTTCGACCGGCAGATGTTTTTCGTATTCCATCATGGTTACCATGTATAATTTTTCAATTTGCGGCCGTTCGAATTTATCGAATTCCGGCAAAGACAGAGCTTTGGTAATTTGGCGCGCGCGGTCGGGGCGGAAGTTGAAGAAGATGACCGCGTCGTTGGATTTGATGGTGGCGGTTGGCTTGCTTCCTTTTTTGATGACCGTGGGCACAAATTCTTCATCATAAACACCTTTGGCATAAGATGCTTCTATGGCGGCTTTGGCGGATGAGGATTCCTCGCCCACTCCTTTAACCATGGCATCGTACATTTTTTGAATACGATCCCAGCGGTTGTCGCGATCCATGGCGTAAAAGCGGCCACCCAGGGTCGCGATCTCGCCGACTTTGAGTTCTTTTATCTTGGCCTCGAGCTCTTCTATGAAGCTCAAACCGCTGTTGTAGATGGTATCGCGGCCGTCGAGGAATGCGTGGATGGCAACATCCGTGAATTTATTGCGTTTACAAAATTCCAGCAAAGCGTAAAGGTGGTCGATGTGCGCGTGAACACCGCCGGGCGAGCAAAGCCCCATTAAATGCAAAGTACCTTTGTTTTCTTTGGCATGATTAAGAGCGTTTACAAAACTCTGGTTTTCGTAAAAAGTTCCGTCTTCGATGCTCATGTTAATGCGTGGCAAGCTCTGAAAAAAGATACGGCCCGCACCGATTGTAAGGTGGCCCACTTCGGAGTTACCCATCTGGCCCCACGATAAACCAACCGCTTCACCCGAAGCGCGTACCGACATGGCCGGATAATGTTCGATTACGTTTTTATAGACGGGCATGTTCGCGCGCGTTATGGCATTACCGTCAGAATCGGGCGCGATACCAAAGCCGTCTAAAATCAGCAGAACAATTGGTTTGGGTCTATCCATAATATTTACAAATCATATCAAATATTTATCAAATACTAACAAATATCCCCAAACATTTTTGCCTGATAGAAATGACCGGTAATAATTCGTGAAAATTCGGCGACATTTGATGATATTTTATTTAATGAGGTTTTCACCTCGCATCTCCTTGGGTATGGGTTCATCGAGCAAGCGCAAGACGGTTGGGGCCACGTCGGCCAAAGTACCGCTGTGTAATTTTTTGTTTTTGAGCCGTTGGTTAACCAGCACAAAAGGCACGGGATTGGCATTGTGGTGGGTGTCGGTTTCGCCGTCTTTGGCCAGCACCTCCTCCGCATTGCCGTGATCAGCTGTAATAATACAAGTACCTTCGGCTTTTTTTACGGCTTGCAGCGCGGTTTTGATGGCTTTGTCGGTTATCTCGCAAGCTTTGACGGTGGCTTTGAAGTTACCCGTGTGCGCCACCATGTCGGGGTTGGCAATATTGGCGCAAATGAAATCATAGCCCGCGCTCACGGATTTGGCTACGGCTTTGGCGATTTCCTTTGCCCGCATCTGCGGTTTGGCGCTGAAGTCGGCCACATGATGCGACATGATGCGTTTGCGGTCTTCGTTAAAACGCGGGATGTCATGACCGCCGTTAAAAAAGTATGTGACATGCGCGTACTTTTCAGACTCAGCGATATAAATTTGTTTACGAGATCTCAACGCCTCTACCAGAGTACCGCTTATTTCATAATGAGGGTAAGCCGCGCGCGCGTGGTCTATTTGCTTGCCGAATTCGGTTAAAGTGACAAAGAAAAGATTGGAAACTTTTTTACTCCGTTTAAAGCCTTGCCCGTTATTGCCGTTAAATGATTTGGCGACAAAGGGCTTTGTAAGCTGGCGCGCCCTGTCCGAGCGCAAGTTCCAAAAAATTAATGCGTCATCATCATTTACATGCACCGGTTTATGGCTGTTGGCAATTATTGTGGGCTCGATAAATTCATCGCTCTCTCCCCTTTCATAAGCATCTTCAATGGCTTTAATTGCGGATGATGCTTTGCGGCCCTTGCCGTGCACGATGGCTTCATAGGTTTTTTTGGTGCGCGACCAATTACGGTTTCTGTCCATGGCGTAAAAGCGGCCGCTTACAGATGCAAAGTAGGCTTGCTCGGGCAGTTCGGATTCCAATTCGGTAAGCAGGCGCAAAGCATGATAAGGAGGAGTGTCGCGCCCGTCCGTGAAAACGTGCAAAGCGATTTTGCCAACACCTTGCTTGCTCATCATTTTAGCCAGAACCGTTATGTGGCCGGCGGCCGCGTGCGCGCTTTGGCTGTTTGTCATGAGCCCCATGAGATGCAAAGTGGAGCCATGCTTTTTGACGTGCTTGGCCGTGTCCAATAAAACACTGTTGCTGAAAAAAGATTTGTCTTTAATCGCATTGTTGATGATTACTTTATCGGAGGGCACGGCACGGCCGGCACCGATTGTTTGGTGGCCGGCTTCGCTGTTGCCGGCTTCGCCTTTGGGCAAGCCCACTGCCAGGCCATCGGCTTTTAGCTTGGTATGCGGATATTTTTTTAACAAAGATCGATAAACAGGCATTTTGGCGGAGTTGACCGCATTGCCTTTTTTCTTACGAGATATACCGAAACCATCTAAAATCAGCAGTACTACGGGATGATGGTTATTGTTCGCGGATGTTTTTTGGGAAGGCATAGATTGGTGATGCTTGTTATTTTACAGCTAAATGGCGCAAAAAACAAGTAAAATTTAGCTAAATATAGAAAAATTGTTTTGTTGGCGGTTTGACAGAAGATTTGTTGCTTAATATTGACAAAAACTTAAAATTGTGCTAAGTTTACACATCGTCAAATGGAGATTATGGACGGACGACCGTCCTTTACAATGAAAAAAGGAGATTGAAAAATGCCGTTGGACAGAGCAGCGAACCAAGGACTGGGCACCGGAGCCGGAACGGCTCCCACTCAAACGAAACCGCAACCCAAGCCGACGAGCGGCGACAGCCGGGTCGATCAGACCTTGCGCGAGTCGCTGGAAAGCGCGCAAAAGGAGCTCCGGGACAAGACCGAAGAGTTTCAGAAGCGCAGCGAGGCGCAGGCCAAGGCCATCAAGAAGGCCAAAGCCAAAATCGACGAGCTCAAAAAGGAGCTCGAGCATGCCAAGGCCGCGGCCAAGGGTACGGACGGCGCGGAGCTGGCCAAAGCCCAAGCCGAGGTCAAGCGGCTCGAAGGTGAGCTCGCCGAAGCCAAGCGCGAGGCCGAAAGCGCCAAGGGCGAGCTGTCGCGGAGCTTGAATGAGCTCGAGGATCTAAAGCAGAAACTCGAAGACGCTCGTCAGCTCATCGATGCCAACAATCATGCGTCAGATGAGGAGCTTGCGCGTTTGCGGGCCGAGGTCAAGCAGCTGAAAGTCGCATCGACTGCGGCCACAACCAACGCGGATAACTCAGCCCGCGAAAAGAAGCTCGAGGCTGATCTTGCCGCCGCTCAAGCGCATTACGCTCAACTGGAGCAAAGTGCTGAAAGCGAGCGCTTGCGGTTGGAGGCACAATTGCAGGCCGCGACAACAGGCGGCGATGTTGGCGCAACCGAGCTTCAGCGCCTTGAAGGCGAGAAACAGGGTTTGCAGACGGAGCTTGGCGAGTTGCGCCGGGCTTACAATGCCGACCAAGTGTTGCTCAAAAAGGTCCGTACACTGGACCCGGAGCCGACAGGTGCGCCGGAAAAGCTGGCGCTTCGTTTGCAGACCAGAATCGTGGATCTGCAAAACCGAATAGCTACTCTGCAAACCAGTGTAGCCAATGCGGACTCGCAGGGTCGGGCACAGAATGCGCTCGACCAGATACAACAAGAACGTGACGGGTTTGAGGCGCAGGTCGCACAATTGAATCATGAGCTGGAACAGGCTCAAGAAAAAGTGCGTAACCTGGAGCAAAATAACCCGCAGATCGTTGAGTTCAATCGAAAGTGCGGCCGGATTATGGCCAATGCACGAGATGAGGTCGCCAAACTGGATCCGAATCTGAGCGATGAGGATCGTGACAAGGCGGCCAAGGAGATCAACGATAAGGCGCGCCGGGCCATCCAGGACCTCCGCGCCAAGCTGAACCGGAAGCCACTCAGCTTCTCGGGCACGTTTGTGCTCATCGGCGCGCTGATTTTGCTGGTGATTTCCGTTGGAGGAGGCTACCTCATCGGCGCGCGCACAAGCAAGCCCGGTGATGCAACCAAACCGGTGACTTCGACAGGCGCAAGCGCACCGGCACCGGTTGCCTCGGCATCCGCTCCGGAGGCGGCCGGCAGTGCGCAAGAGCCGGTACAGCCCGAGCCCGATGCGCAAACCGAACCCAAGGCCTCGGCCCCGGTTTTGCCCGAGTACGAGGAAAAGTGTTACCCGGTGAGCGCCAAGGTCATGGCTTTGCATCATGGCCGGAGGCTCAAGAACGGCAAGATCTTCGGCCAGTTGCGCGATGTGCCCGAGGGCTATCATCGCATCGTTTGTGACGGCTCGCGTGAGCCGGATGAGACGGGCTGGACCGATGTGAGCAACTGCAAGAGCTGCGGCCCCAAGCCCGGCTCTTACCCGGTGGCAGAATATTTGGAGGTGTTTACCGGGCAAAGCGACCCGACGTGCTACACCTCGCCATCAAACTTCTCCTTCCATCGTTGGAGCAAAAACTCGTTGCACTTCGACTGCGGCGGAAAGACCCAGCCGTATGACGCGATGAGGGAATGCTCTGACATGAGCGGCTGCAAGCTCGTTTTGCCGGATCCCGAGGAGACGGCCTGCGAAGTTTGCGGCGACTGACCAAAACCTACCACGCCTCGTATAATGGCTAAACAAAGCTGTTTTACGAGGTTCTTTTTTTTACCAAGATTGATCGGGATTACAATCCGAAATAGCAGAATACGACCCGCTTAAAGCAAGTTTAGATATTTAGATTCACGCTTCTTAAGTACTTAAAGCATTGACGTTTAGAGCAAATTATGCTAAAAAATTGTATTCTTAAAGAAAAGAATCAACAGCTCTTTTGACATACGGAGGGCAAACATGAGCGACACACAGCAAGCATTTCAGATTATTTTTGATGAAGGCGTAACAACTTTTGCGGCCGTGGATAGGCAGCGGGATCGAACCAATATTCATTGTGAACTCACGCATCTGAATCCGGGTGCCAACCTCAGCTACATGACTGAAACCGGTGAAAGAGTATCATGCTCGGTTATCAGTGACGCAACGGTTGTTAGCATTGCCAAAGAAGCTGCGGCCGATGACGCGCCGCTTACTTTGCGAGTTACGCTTAAGAAGGCGTTGAAAAACGATTGCAGTCCCCTGCCTCAAAAGGGAGAAACACTTACACTTTTGCCGGAAAACGGTAAGAGCGCGATACGAACTACTTGCGTGGCAACCGATGATACGGAGGGAACCTTTGCGGTGACTTACCGGTTTCCGCATATTCGCCAAGGCGCCGAGGCATGGCTGGTCGCTCAAGACGGCAATCGCAGCAGGGTCGCGATCAGAGACGTTGACGTGCACTGTTTCAATTCGGGCATAAACCAGTCGATCTGCGTACTGCACGTTTCCGAAGCCGGCAAGACCGACCCTCTGCCCGAGCCCGTGAGCCGGCAAGATGAAGAAGCGGGCGACAAGCGTGAAGAGGCGCCGCAAGACTCCGGGAAAAGCGAGGACGCTTCCGTAAGCTGTGGCAACATCAACACCCCGCCCGATACGGCGCCCAACAATTTGGGCCAGATGCAAGGAGGTAGTGATGACTCTTCCGGAGGAAACCAAAACTTTGACTCGGTCATGGATGGCAATACGGCTATCAAGCCCCCGCTTTTTAGCATGAGCTCCAGAGGTAAGCGTGCCATGCAGATGGTGCTGGCTTGCTTGGCTACCGCGGTCTTTGTGCTGATCTTGGTTCCCGCCGGAGCAGGGACCGCCGGCAAGTACACGATTCCCGCTACTACGCGCGTTCAATCGAGCGTGGCGGCGAGTGATTCAAGCGCTCCACCGAATACGTTGGCGTCAGTGATGGTATGGGGAGCCGCTGAACGCGAGACAATCCCCATGAATCACGAGAACCTGCACAAGTTCTTCGGCCAG
>WJLP01000067.1 GCA_014728435.1 Candidatus Uhrbacteria bacterium | reverse complement strand
CTACGAGTTACGAATCACGAACCCCGATAGTGGGACGGACTTTAAGCTTGACGGACTTGATGGACTATAGATATGTTATAATGAACTTGTTATGACAGATAAAAAATTGACACCTGAGCAGATTGAAAAAGTTCAGGAGATACTTAAAAAATACCGCGAAGAAGCGGATAAAATCCTTGAAGAACATCATGCCAAGGTGAAACAGATTTTGGCGGATCAGGACGCTAAAAGAATGGAAGAATTGAAAAAATCAATCTCCGGTACGGAAGATTGATTTTTCATAATGATAATGATCAAAGACAAATGAATCCCTTTATCATTTATCTTTTAACTTTTATCTATTTCAATTCAAAAGCCTCTATCTCCATCAATCTGTTATACTTTTCGACTCTTTCGGAGCGTGAGAGGGAGCCGGTTTTTATGTATTCGGAGCCGGCGGCGACCGCGAGGTCGGCTATTGTGGTATCATCTGTTTCGCCGGAGCGGTGAGAAATTGAAGTGGCGAATCGGTTTTTATGCGCCAAAATGATAGCTTCGGCGGATTCGGTGAGCGTGCCGATTTGATTTACTTTGATGAGAATTGCATCACAGGCCTGTTCTTTGATAGCTTTTTTGAGGCGGGTTATATTGGTAACGAGGAGATCGTCGCCGACGACGGTTGTTTTTTTGTTTAAGCGTGGCAATGAGCCGGACCAAGCCGCCCAGTCATCTTCATCAAACGGGTCTTCGATGCTGACCAGCGGATATTTTTTTAGCCAAGCCATGTAGCGCTCGAGCAGTTTTTCGGCCGTGAATTTTTTGCCGCCCTCGGCTTTAAAAACATATTCAGCCGATTTTTCATCGTAAAACTCGGAAGCCGCGACATCGGTGGCAAGGCCAAAATCTTTACCGGGCTTGTAACCGCTTTTACGGATTGCCTCTTGCAGAAGATCAAAAGCCGATTCCACGTTTTTAAGTTTGGGAGCAAATCCGCCCTCATCCCCTACCGTGGTGGCAAAGCCTTTTTTCGCGAGAAGACTTTTGAGAGTTTGGAATACTTCGGAGCCCATGCGCACGCGCTCGGCGATTTTGCCCTTAAGCGGGACTATCATGCACTCTTGGACGTCGAGGCTCCAATTGGCGTGAGCGCCGCCATTTAGCACATTCATGGTTGGCGTTGGCAGGGAGGCTTTGTGCGGGAAGTTGTAGATTTTACGCAGAATTTGCCAAAGAGGTTTTTTTACGGCGACTGCATGAGTTTGAGCACAAGCGAGGCTGACTGCGAGGATGGCGTTGGCGCCAAGCTTCTTTTTATTAGGTGTGCCGTCTAGCTCCATCATGACATGGTCGATATCTTTTTGGCGGCGAACGTCGATATTCTTAAGGACGGGCGCGATTTTTTTATTGACGTTGTTTACAGCTTTGCGGACGCCTTTGCCATGATAACGCTTGCCGCCATCGCGGAGCTCTAGAGCTTCGTGGATGCCGGTGGATGCGCCGGATGGGACTTTGGCCTCAGCGGTTGCGCCAGACTTTAATGTGACCCTGCAGGCGACTGTTGGGTTACCGCGGGAATCGAGGATCTCGCGGGCTATGACGGATTTGATTGTGTAGTCGGTTTTCATATTATTTTTTAGCGGGCTTTTTCTTGGCTGTTTTCTTGTTTGCAGGATTTTTAGCAGAAGTAGATTTGGGCTTTGTGATCTTGACTTTTGTGGCTTTTGCGATTTTGGCCGGCTTTCGTGGCTTGGCGACAGACTTCTTGGCTTTTGGTTGTTTTTCGAGTAATGACGTTAAGCCGGGGACTTTGCCGCCGGTGGCGATAAATTCGAGGAGAGCGCCACCGCCCGTGCTGATGTGGTCGAACCATTCGTCCATGCCGGTTGCGAGCGCGACAGGGATTGTATCGCCTCCGCCGACAACGCCGTATGCTTTGCCCTTAGATCTCGACGCGACAGCATATCCGATAACCATCGAGCCGTGCGAAAAAGCCGGCAATTCGGTGATGCCGACAGGGCCGTTCCAGAGTATGGTTTGCGCGTTTTTTATAAGCGCCGACCATTTTTGCATGGTTATGGGGCCGATGTCGCCGATTTTTTCGGACTTGGAGATATCTTTAATTGATGCGCGGCGCGGGCTGGCTCCTTCTTTAAGAGCTTTGGCAGCCAGAGCGTCTTCGGGCAGGTGGATTCTTTTATTCTTGATGAGCTTGCGCGCGAGCTTTACACTCCCCTCTTCCAGATACGATTTGCCGACTTCCACGCGCTTGGCTTTTAAGAAAGCGTGCGCCATGGCTCCGCCGATGAGGATGTGGTCGGCTTTTTTTAAGAGTGAGTTTATGACCGGGAGTTTAGTGGAAAGTTTGGCGCCGCCGATTACAGCCACGAAAGGCTTTTTGGGTTTGCCGAGTAACTTGGACGCGGCCGCGACTTCTTCTTGGAGCGCGGGACCCGCATAATGAGGTAAAAGTTTGGCAATGGCGGCAACCGAGGCGTGCTTGCGGTGACAGGATGCGAAGGCATCGTTTATAAAAATGTCTGCGAGTGAGGCATATAGAGCCGCCAGCTTTTTATCGTTAGTTTCTTCGCCGGCGTAAAACCGGACGTTTTCCAGTAAAACCACTCCCCCGTTTTTAGTGGAATCTATGCATTGTTTGACGGCGATTAAGCCCTCTTCGGCTTCGATATCTTCGCCACAAAACATGAGCGGATCTTCGAGATAGGCTTCGGCAAAAGGTAAAAGGCGCACAGTGGAGAGACTATCGTCTTTGCTTTTGGGGCGGCCCAGATGGGTTAAAACGATTGTGACCGCGCCTTGGCGTTTGAGCCATTTTATCGTTTCGGCCGAGCGTTCAATTTTAAGTAAATCGCCCTCCGTGGGCACATCGTGCAAGGGAATATTCCAATCAACCCGAAGCAGGACTTTTTTGCCTCTAAGCGAGGCTTTTTTATTTAAAGCTGGTAGAGATTTCATACTTGGCTATTATAACACAATAAGAAAAAAGTTTTTCAAGATGAAAGTTCATCAAGAGCGATTTAAACAACTCGTGATGAACTTATTACTTTTAACTTGATGAATAAAATCCATCAGATCCCAAGTTCGATGATAACAATCTCCGGCGGTGTAAAAAGACGAGCGCGGCAGCCGACTTCTCCCAGGCCGCGGGAAATTATAGTGGGTATGCCTTTGATGATTTTACGGCCGCCATCGGCTTTGCGGCCAAAAGCGGATGGTACGCGGATACTGCCTATAACCGGAAAGCGGATTTGCCCGCCGTGTGAGTGGCCGCAGAAGACCAGATCCGTATCATCTTCTTGAAAATTTAAGATTATATCGGGTTGATGCGCCAATGTGACGTGCGGCGTATCTTTGCTCGCACGATTAAGCGGCAGGCTCGGACGGCCATAGAAAGCATCGTCAAGACCGGAAAGGCGCAGTTCTTTGCCCTGGATATTGATTGAAAGGTTACAGTTGGTTAGGTTATGCAAGCCGAATTCGGATAGCTGTGCGGTAATTGCTTGCGGATCGTCTTGATAATCATGGTTGCCTAAAACAAAGTAGCTCCCATAGGTTGAGGCGATGTTTTTAAGTGGATCAGCTTTGGCCGCGTCTTTGGCGTTGTGCACGACAATGTCACCGCCAATAAGCAACAGATCCGGCTTAATAGCAGATACCTTTGAGCTGATTTTATCCATCCATGCGCGACTCTTATGGCCATGCAAATGAAAATCGCTAAGCAAAACGACTTTGACCCAGACGTCGGCGTTGGGACGTATGGCTTCGCGGTAGATTGTGGTTTTGAGGCGTTTGGGCGCGATGAAGATGCCGTAAATCAAAATGAGCTCGCTCAAAATCATGGCATAGGCAAGATAGAGCCAATACCCGCCCAACAAAAAGCCGAGCAAAGCCAAAATCAGTCCGCCAAATGCGAGCGCGGCCATGAACAAATCAAAAACAGCGAATGTTTCGATTGATTTTTGGAGATCTAACTGTTTCATACGGGTTGCTCAACCAAAAAACTTATCCAAACTCGTAGGGATAAATCCTGAGTTTATCCGTACTTAGAAAACGGACAAATACATGATCCGTGCCTACAGATTTGTTAAAAAGTTTTTCCGAGTTTGACGGCCATTTCCGCCAATCTGTTGGAGTAGCCCCATTCGTTGTCATACCAGGAGAGGACTTTAACCAAATCACCGTCGATGACTTTAGTCATGCCCAAATCCACAATGCTGGAGTACGGATTGCCGATAATATCAGATGAAACAATAGGCTCGTCGGTGACAGTTAGCACGTTTTTCCAGCGCGGTTGTTTGGCGGCTTTAATGAACGCTTGATTGACTTGGTCGACATTGACTTTATGCTTTAAAAGCGCGGTTATGTCGATTAACGAGCCCACGATAACAGGTACGCGAATTGCCATGCCGTCAAACTTTTTATCCAAGCCATCAATAACTTGCGTGGTGGCGATGGCTGCGCCGGTTGTGGTGGGTACAATGTTTTGCGCGGCGGCTCGAGCGCGGCGCAAATCGCGATGCGGACCGTCTTGAATGTTTTGGTCGGCAGTGTAAGCGTGGATTGTTGTGAGGCCGGCTTTTTTGACACCAAAAGCATCCATCAACACCTGCATGGCCGGCGCGATGCAATTTGTGGTGCAAGAGGCGTTGTTGATGACGCGCACATTCTTTTTGACGTGTTTTTCGTTTAAACCGATAATGTGCGTGGGAATGCCGTCGCTTTTGGCGGGAGCGCTGATGATGACTGCTTTGGCGCCCGCGTCCAAGTGCGCGGAGGCTTTGTCGAGCGTGCGAAAGATGCCCGTGCATTCCAGAACCACGTCGACTTTATGTTTTTTCCAGGGCAGTTTGCCGGGATCTTTTTCGGAGTAAACGGGTATGTTTTTGTTACCGACCTTGAGTGAATTTTTAGCAAAGCCGACTTTTTCTTGATAATGGCCGTAGGCGGTGTCGTATTTGAGCAGATTGGCGAGCGTTTCGGTGTCGGTGAGGTCGTTTATGGCGACTACATTGAAGCCCGGGAGCTTGAACCCGGCTTTGAAGGTGTTACGGCCGATGCGGCCGAAACCATTGATGGCAATTCGGGGCATATTATATTCGTACCTCGTACAGCGTACAACGCGCAGGGTACAAGGCATGGGTGGTTGATTATTTATTAAAGCTGTTAGTTGATGGTTATTTCGCGTTCGCCGATGATTTGCGGTTCTCCGCCTTCTTGTTCGATCTCGTATTGGATGACGGCCAGAGTATCTTCGTTCAGCCAGTTTATTGTTACTTTGCCGCTTGCATCTTGGTAGGTTATGCCGTCCGCGGCTTGAGCCGCCAAAAATTCTTCGTCTTCGTTTATGTCTATGACCATAACTTGCTCCTCATCATCCTCGCTCAAATTATAGTACGCGGCATAGGACATGTCGGGTGAAAAAACCGCCCCATCGAAGACATTTGACGCTTGCGCGATTACAGTGCCGTCCGCGGTTTCCACTATCCATACTCGCCCGTCGGTTGGATTGCGCTTGCCTCCATACGCCCACGCACCGAAAGCCAAACGTGTAAAATCTTTATTGGCGGCAATGGGTTGCAATAGCTCACTGGTAAGCGGAGCGCCGGCCAAATTGCGCGTCGCGGGAACCAAAACCTCTTTGGAGCCGTTGTTGTTTAGCCTATAAACCATAAGGTTGTCGCAGGGGCCGGTGAACGTGGGCGGGCACGGCGTGTAAGCCAAGCGCAAACCGGCTACATCGGAATCTTTGTACTGAACTTTTATTTCATCCGAGTCATCGGGTATGGCAACAATTTGCTGTTGGCTGACTTCGTCGCTCAAGCTGTTGACGACGCCAAGCAAGCGTTCTTGTTCACTGGAGACGCGATATAGAGCCAAGCTGATGATGATAAGGCTGACAAATAAAATAAAGATGATAAACACCATCCCCATTTGTTTGCTGTTTTTAGGAGCGCTCTTTGCTTCGGCGGATGCTTTGGTTGCGCTAGATTTAGAGCTTTTAGTGGTTTTTTTACTGGGCATAGAAACGATACCATTACATGGATAATAGCTTAATAATAACACAAAAAAACAGCTCCGCATAACGGAGCCGTTGTTAAATGACAAGAACATTGCTAGCAAGTGCCGGGATTTGAGCCGATTTCCCAGCGTACAAAGCGGGAGACCGCGATTTTTTCTCCGATGGTGGCGATCTTTTCGGTAATCATTTGCTCTATAGTCTTTTCATCATCTTTGAAAAATGATTGTTTCATGAGGCAGACTTCATTTAGCCATTTATCGATTTTGCCTTGCATGATTTTTTCTTTAATTTCTTCGGGCTTATTGTCGTTTTCCATCTCTTGCGCGAAGAGTTCCTTTTGCTTGGAGATGTGTGATTCGGGAACGGTTTCGGGTGAAACGTAGAGCGGATTCATGGCCGCGACCTGCATAACCAAATCATTGGCGAATTCCACGAAATCTTCGTTACGGGCGACAAAGTCGGATTCGCACTGAAGCTCGAGCATTGCGGCCATCTTTTTATTGTGATGGACGTAGGTGACCAAGATACCCTCCGCGGTTTCACGTTCCGCGCTTTTCTTGGCGGCTTTTAATTCACCGCTTTTGCGCAATTCTTCCATGGCGCGCTCCATGTTATCGCCGGCCGCGTCCAAGGCTTTTTTACAGGCCATCATGCCGGCGCCGGTTTTGGCGCGAAGCTCGGCCACAAGTTTTGCATCTGCCATACAATCTAATTAACAATTAAGAATTAACAATGAAAAATGTATGAGTCCACTTCGTGGAATTTATATTATTGACTATGTACTATGCATTTGATTTTAGACTTTTTTAGCTCCTTTATGCGGACCGCCTTGTATTAAAGCGCCGCCCAAGCGTGAACGGTTGGCTTCCCATTCGGTTTTGCCGTCTTTGCAAGCGCCGGCGATTAAGCTAACCATCATTTCGATGGATTTTACAGCATCATCATTGGCCGGAACCGGGTAATCAACTTTGCGAGGATTTACGTTGGTATCGCAAACGGCTACGACTTTGATGCCGCGGCGCATGGCTTCGGCGAGGGCCGTGTTGTCTTTGTGGATGTCGGCGATAAAGATAGCCTCCGGAATGCGGGTCATTTCTTGAATTCCGCCCACGCGTTCTTCGAGCTGTTCGATTTGTTCGCCGAATTTCTGCTGTTCGAGCTTGGTATATTTGCCGAGTTCACCTTTTTCATGTTTGCGTTTCAGATCCTTAAACTTTTTAAGCATCTTGGCGATGACGGAAAAGTTGGTCAGTGTTCCACCCAACCAGCGTTTGGTGACAAAAGGCATTTTGGCATCTGCCGCGTATTTTTCGATGATGGGCGCGGTTTGTTTCTTGGTACCCACAAAAAGGACCGTGCCGCCGCGCATGGTTGTTTGCTTACAAAATGCCATGGCTTCTTCCAAAGCTTTTTGCGTTTCTTCGAGATTAATTATATGAATGCCGTTTTTGGATCCGAAGATGTATTTCTTCATGTTCGGATGCCATTTGGACGTGCGATGGCCAAAATGCACGCCGGCTTCCAGCATTTCGATTAAAGTTGGTATTTTAGGCATATGTTTTATCGTCGCGTTTAACGCGATCGAGCCTTAACCCGCTCTTTTGCAATTCGCGAGGATCCCGAGGTGCCAAGCTTAGGACAGGCGCCCGCGAAATGGCGGCAAAAGATGAGTCGTCGTTAGCAGACTGTGGTTTAAAAAGCACCTAATAATAGGTGCTATTGAGTTTAGCAGGGGCTGTTTTTTTCGTCAACCCTGCTTTGTTTTTAGAATTCGAGACGTACGCGGTAGGCCACGTTGTGCTCGAATACCGAGTCTGTGGCCATGACGGTGTCCAAAACCTCGGATTTCCCGCTTTCACGCAGGATTTCCACCCGGACCTTGCCGCGGCACTCACTGCGGTGCTCGCTTTGGCAGGCGGCGACTTGCTCCTCACCATCCGGGACCATGACCATGAAATACAAGTCGCTTTCGACAGGGAGCATGCCCAATGAACACTGCAGCATTTCGTCCGTGTCCTGAAGCTTGGACTTGCATGATACCTTGGCCGGCTGGGCATTTTCGTAGAGGAGCTGATACCTACCCTCAATCTCCATGCCTTTTTCGTCGGCTTCTTGCCCAGCGTGCAGTGCGTAGGTAATGAACACTTCGACCTGCTCACTGCCATAACCGGGCGGACAAGTGCAACCGTCGCTTGTGCAGACGCAGTCAGTGTCCTCGCCGCCATCACAGGCCAAAAACCCTGCAGAAACAATGAACAAATAGCAAAACAGGAATTTGAACGAGCTCATGATCTCCTCCTTGAAGGATTGTTAACGAGTGCGAATAAGGAAAATTCACCATATTTTAGCAAAATTGTCAAGACCGTGACTCGTATTTCGTATATCGTATATCGTATTTCGCTGTAAAAAGGGCTTAACTGGGCGGAAAACAATTTTATAAGGGCGTATCCTTGCGGCGCCACTCGAAACTCGAAGAGTGTAGTGTGGTGATCGCCCGTGCCAAACCAAAGCTGGTCATTTTTGCCTGCGGCGTTAGAACGGATAATCATAAGGATTATCCCTACAAAATATTACACAAAAAGAAAAGAGCCTCGTAGTTGAGGCTCTGTGGCTTAAGTGAGTCGAGAAGCTGTGCTAGCTACTCGACCTGACATAGAAGATTTGGCCAGGGAAGTCCAACGTACTCCATGCTTCCGGTTAGTTCACCGTTGCGCAGAGCACAGACCTCGTCCTTGCCGCGACAGACCACCAAGGTACCGTAAGGGCAATCACCCTCTTCGCACCAGTAGTCCGTGTTCTCAAGAATAGTACTTTCACTATCCGTCGTGGGATAGGGATGGCTGCCCGGACCCATCTCGAGATAAGTACCGCTTACGATTTCCGGGACCATCTGCAAAATCGCAGTATTGTCGCCGTCCTCGCCTTGATACCACAATCCCCAGGCGTGGTCCGCGTCATCACCCATCCAGTTGGGATAGTCGATCCAGCCGGCAAGGATGAGTCCGTTACCCAAAGGCAAAGGACCCTGCATGTAGACGACGACCTTGCCGGGCACGCCGTACTGGTCGCATTCAACGGAGAAGGGTTCTGACCCAGCAGAGCCGCCTTGGCCGGATGAACCGGACGAACCGGCAGTACCTCCCGAACCAGCGCTACCGGCAGACCCTGCTTCGCCAGAGCTTCCGCCTTGGCCGGATGAACCGGCGCTTCCGGCGGACCCTGATGAGCCCGATGAACCGGCTTCACCGGCAGATCCGGATGAACCGGCCGCGCCGCCATCGGGGCAGACGCATTCCCCGAGCTCGTTGTCGCTGCCGCACTCGCGATAACCGTCTTCGCAGACGTCATCGCAAGGCACGGTGGAACCCGGGTGCGAGCAGTACTCGCCGGCGTCTTCCTCGGGGATATCCGAGGGAACGAAATCCGTACCGGAGACTTCCTCGCCCCCACTGCAAGCAAGTATGAAAAGTGAAAAGAAAATCGAGTAGATTGCGATGTTCCTCATTATTCTCTCCTTGTCTGGAAAGTTGAAGGTCCGTGATTTTTGGCTCAATATTGATAAACCGAGCCTTGAGCCGATACATCAGCTCACCATATTTCAACGGTTTTGTCAACCCCAAAATGACGAAAACCAGCTGATGGCGGATAGCTGAAGGTATATTTGGCTAAGTTTAGTAATAAAAAAGCTCCGCCGTAGGCTGGTGAGCTTGGGGAGCTTGGGGAGGTATGAGGCGGATCTAGCAAATCAGGCTGT
>WJLP01000066.1 GCA_014728435.1 Candidatus Uhrbacteria bacterium | reverse complement strand
GGTATAATGGACGATTCGGAAATTATTTGCTCAATATTCTGATCCGTTATCTGATACGCGTTTTCCGCCAAAACCTTCATCTTACCGCTATCCTCCGCCGGTCTACCCGACACCATCACCATATTCCCCTCCAGCCAACAGAATTCCGTATCTTGCAACACCCGCGGAAAAACAACAACTTCGCAATCCGTGTACCCATCCTCAATACGGCAAAACATCATGGGCTCATTCTTCTTTTTGGTATAAATCCTCTTTGTAGTCGATACAATACCCGCTACTCTTACTTTTTTCTCTTGAACATACTTATCCAAATCAGCCAGCGACACAATCAAATTCATCATGCGCTTGGCATACTCCTTAAATGGATGCTCGGAAACATACAAGCCTAACAACTCTTTCTCCCAAGCCAGCATATCCTTCTGCTGCAATTTTGGCGCAGGAGCCAAGCCCAACTCATTGCGCGGCGCCTCGCCGCCAACCGCAAACAAATTGTACTGCCCGCTCGCCGCCTCTTTCTCATGCTGGCGGTGATAATCGAGCAAGCGCTCAACATTGTAGTAAAGTTCACTCCTGTCGCCCAAATTATCCAGCGCTCCGCATTTAATCAATGCCTCAAGCGACTTGCGATTGATAAATTTGCCCTTAATCCTAATCAAAAAATCCGCCGCGTCTTTAAACCAGCCATTTGCTTTTCTCTCTTTAATAATCTCATCAACCACATCATAACCCAAGCCTTTTACCGCAAGCAAGCCAAACCTAATCGTGCCGCGCGCGCCCGCTTCGCGTTTTGCCGATGGTTGTACGGTGTCCTTAACAACCGAAAAGCCGGAAAAAGACTCATTAACATCCGGCGGTAAAACCTCAATCCCCATACGCCTGCACTCCTCCACCTCAATGGTTACGCGATCCAAATTTAAACAATCCGAATTCAACAGCGCCGCCATAAAAGCTTCCGGATAATGCGCTTTCAAATATGCCGTTTGATACGCGATATACGCATAACACGCCGCGTGTGACTTATTAAAACCATACGCCGCGAATTCTTCAAATTGCGTAAACACCTCCACCGCTTTATCCCTTGGCACGCCGTTTGCCACCGACCCTTCAATAAACTTCTCCCTCATCTTCACCATAAGCTCCGCGATTTTTTTGCCCATCGCCTTGCGCAAAGTATCAGCTTCACCTCCGGTAAAGCCTGCCATATCTTTACTCACTTGCATGACTTGTTCCTGATAAACCGGGAGACCATAAGTTTCCTTTAATGCATTTTCCGTAAGCGGATGAATGTATTCAATTTTTTCTTTGCCGTGCTTGCGCTTAATAAAAGACTCTATAAATTGCATTGGACCCGGCCGATACAATGCCACCATGGCGATAATATCTTCAATCACCGTGGGCTTCAGCTCACGGATATATCTTTTCATACCGTCAGACTCAAGCTGAAACACTCCGGTTGTCTCCGCATTGCCCAACAATTCAAAGGTCAACTCATCATCAAGCGGAATTTCATCCATCACAATCACATCTCCATGCACTGCCTCGATAATCTCCAACGCCTCGCGGATAATTGTAAGGTTGGACAGTCCTAAAAAATCCATCTTTAGAAGGCCGACAGCTTCGGCCGGCTTTAAAGAATACTGAACAACCTGCTCCACATCCCCTCCCTGAGCTTTTTGCAAAGGCGCGTATTCATCCAAAGGCCTGGGAGCGATAACAATACCGCAAGCATGCTGGCTGGCATGCCTTGCCGTACCCTCCAGCTTGCTTGCCAAATCCAACAATTCCTTTACTCTCGGTTCCGCCTCATCCATGGCTTTCAATTCCGGATTCTCCTTGCGCGACTGCGCGATTGGGATGTTCTTTCCTTGTACCGGAGGCGGTACCGCTTTGGCGACGCGATCAACTTCCTGAAAACTCCAACCCAACACCCGACCCACGTCGCGCACCGCCGCTCTGGCCGCCATGGTGCCAAAAGTAATTATACCGGCTACTTTATCCGCCCCGTACTTTTCCGTCACATAATGAATAACATCTTTACGCTTTACATCATCAAAATCCAAATCCACATCAGGCATACTAACCCTGTCCGGATTTAAAAAACGCTCAAACAGCAGACCGTATTTTAACGGATCCAAATTGGTTATCTGCAAAGCGTATGCCACAATCGAACCCGCCGCACTGCCACGCCCCGGCCCCACAATCACATTATTCTGCTTGGCCCACACGACATACTCATTCACAATCAAAAAGTAACCCGGAAAACCCATGTTCTCTATTACTGATAATTCATAATCCATCCTCTCCAGAGCCTCCTGCGGCACAGGGTCGCCATATCTCCACTTCATCCCATCAAGCGTGATCTTCCGCAAATAACTCATCTCAGTTTCTCCTTCGGGGACCGGGAAGGTGGGCAACAAATTAACACCCAGCTCAATCTTTACATTGCACCTGTCGGCGATTTTGCGCGTATTTTCAATCGCCTCCGGAGTATCCCTAAATGCTTCCACCATCTCCTCAATTCCTGTTAAAGAATGGTCCCACTGGCGCATTGAATACCTGTTCGTATCTGACAACAATTTCCCGGCATGAATGCACTGCAACGCATCCTGCGCGTCCACGTCATCACTTTGCAAATAATGCGAATCACGGGTTGCGACAAGCGGCGCGCCCGTCATTTCCGCCAACTTGATGATATTATGGTTTACATGCACCTGTGTCGACGAATCCGGATGATAAACCAATTCCAAATAAAAATTTTCTTTGCCAAAAATATCCTGATAAGCCTCCAGAGCTTTTTTCGCTTTTTCAAAATCTCCCTCATTGCAAGCCTTGGGAATCTCGCCCTTCAAACAACCCGACAAAGCGATTATTCCTTCATGATACTTCTTCAAATACTCCTTATCCATCCTGGCTTTATAATAAAAACCCTCCAAATACGAGATGGAAACCAATTTTAATAAATTTTGATATCCCGTAAAATTTTCAGCGATCAATGTAAGATGATATGTCCAATCATCAATTCGCGGCCTCTTGTCATGCAAACTGTTGGGCGCGATCTCCGCCTCAACTCCCAAAATCGGTTTCATCCCCTGCTTCTCGCAAGCCTGATAAAAATCCACCGCCCCATACATGCCGCGATGATCGGTTAGCGCGAGCGCGTCATAACCCAACTCTTTAGCCTTTGCCACAATATCCTTGGGGCTAAACAAGGCATCCGACAGCGAATACATACTGTGCACGTGTAAGTGCACAAACGGAGCTTTCTTCTCCTCCTCAACAACATCCTCATCTTTAATCTTTAATCCTGCATCTTTTATCATATTGATAGCATTTGGCTGACGGCATAAAGCCTGCCAAAAAACTTATTAACAATTTGATAAAACTTATCTAGCAAACACCAGTTTATCAAGTAAATAAAACCGACAGCTATCTGCTATCGGCTATCGGCTTAAATTAAGACTTTTTCCTCGTTTTCCTTTTCTTCTTTTCCGGTGCCAAATCCTCAATCAACCCCGAAATTTTAGAAGCTCCTTTTGCCATGCCGGCAACATTGCCAATCACAGTTCCAAACTTTTCTTTCAGCTCACTAAAATCCTCTTCAATATCTGCTACCACATTTCGCACATGCTCAACCACTTCATTACTTTGCCGCAACAACCTTGCTACTTCAAACAAACACCAACTCAAAAACGCGGCCACTAAAAATATGCCCAGCCCAAAACAGAGCCAGAAAAACGCTTGCGCGGATGCTAAATCAATCATATAAAAACATTATAACACGTCCCAAGTCGCTCGTCCCAATCGTCCCACGTCAAAACTGTGAATAATTTGCATTCTTGCAGTCTTAAGAATATAGTAATGCCATAGGCCACCTACTTTATTATTTATTATTTGTAAATTGTTATTTAAGTGAGTATGTTAAGCAACATCCCTAAAAAACTCGAAGGGCTAAGCCCGGAACAAATTGACCAAGAAATTTGCCGCGCCGGCCTAATCGCCGAGCTCGACGCTATCAACCTCTACGAGCAAATGTCCGCTTTAGCTCAAGACCCTAAACTAAAAGAAATGCTTGCAGACATCGCCAAAGAAGAAAAAACCCACGTCGGCGAATTCCAGGCTCTTTTGCTTCAAAAAGACCATGAACAAATTAAAGAACTTGAGCATGGCAAGGAGGAGCTGGAAGAGATGTAAACATAATACATCCCATGACATTAAACACATTTCAAAAATCGAGGTTTATCCTCGATTTTATATTATCTACTTATTTTTACGATTGCAACTAGAGCATCTTTTTTATTCTGCGGATCTTTAAACTTATATAAACATTCTGCCAATTCAGGTCGCGTATCTTCCTCATCGACATTAATCTTC
>WJLP01000065.1 GCA_014728435.1 Candidatus Uhrbacteria bacterium | reverse complement strand
CCGTACTTACGGATTACCGCCAAGTGGCCGACATGGGCGATGGCTGGGTTTTGGCGCGCGCCGGTTTTAAAATACCCGAACAAGCTGACATGCTAAGATTTGTTCTTTCCGCGCCCGGGATCCGTTCGCGCGCCGGAGCTGTGGATGTGCGCCGTATGGCTCTCACTTACCGCCGTCCGGCCATGACCTGGAATACCTGGTGGCGGGTGCTCTACAACGAAGCTCGAAATGCCTATCACCGCTTATAATTACAAATTAACAATTATCAATTAACAATATTTGTGACCTACATCGAGCAAAGCTCGCTTCCGGTATTAATACGGATTTATCGCATCGCGATTTCCGCATCGGTAATCGTTAATCGGAAATTCGTAATCTAAGTTTATGACCAGCTCATCCCAAAAGCCGACACCGGCATCTGCGCCCAAAGCGCCGGTAAAACCGGCTGCAGCTCCCGCGGCTAAAAAACCGCCGCCGGGCAAAGTCGGCCTACCGTCCACCGGAATCAAAGCTGATCCTCCTGCTAAAAAACCTGCCGTAAAGCCAAAGGCGGAAACAAAGATTGAACAGCAAGAGCCGGTTACTCCGCCGGCTGATTATGGTTTTTTGGGCAACGTGAGCTTAAAAGACGCGATCGCGTTGATAGCGTCGCAAATCGGCTATGCTTTTGCCTTGACTATCGGCATATTGATCGCCATTGAATGGCTTATGCCGGGTTCGGTCTTGCCGTTTATCAATATAATCAGCCTCTTACCCCTATCATTTACCATCGTCGTACTTTTATTCGCCTTCAGAGGGCGCAAAAGCGGTATATTAAACGCCCTGAACATCGTTGTCGGCATCATTATCACGATCGCTTTGCTTGCCTCCATGCTAACAAATATGCCACTATATGCATTACGCACAATTTTGCTTGCCGGCTCGGCGGCCCTCATTATCGCCGTTTGGGCAGTATCGATGTACACCGAACACTAAACTAAGTATCAAGTTATCAAGACAAAAGTTCATCGCGTTAAACGCGATACATCAAGAGTTACCCAGAGTTCCTCGTGACGAACTTTAGTCATTAAACTTTAATCTATTGTATGGACTGTTTATTTTGCAAAATCGCGGCCCACGAGGTCGAATCCGATATCATCTACGAAGATGATAAAGTCATTGCCTTTTTGGATATTAACCCTGTTAACCACGGTCACACACTGGTCGTGCCCAAAAAACACTCCGAGCAATTGTTGGAACTCCCCGATGAACTGGCCGAACCCGTAATAGCAACTATTAAAAAAATCATGAGAGCGCTTATGAATCTGCCTGACGTAGAGGGTGTTAACGTCATGCAAAACAATTACGAAGCAGCCGGTCAAGTCGTGCCCCACGTCCATTTTCACGTTATCCCGCGCAAAAAAGGGGATGGTCATCGCCATTGGCCCGGCATTGGCTACGCGGAAGGCGAAGCCGCGCTCATGACCATGAAACTAAAAGACGGCATTAAATAATTAACAATTAATGAATAATAAATAACAAAGTAACCGGAGTCATTATCTTTATTGTTTCTTCTTTGCACTTTGTTATTTAAATTGGAAATTTATTATGAATCTATTGGTTTGCGGCGGTGCCGGTTTTATCGGTTCCAACTTTATCAGATACAAACTGGGGAGTGACCCGGATGTTAAAATCGTCAATTTTGACAAGCTCACTTATGCGGGTAATCTTGATAACTTGAAAGACGTCGAATCAGATCCGCGCTATACTTTTATTCAAGGCGATATCACAGATCTCGAAGCCTTAAACAAAGTGATCAAAGAACACAATATCAGTCACATCATCAACTTTGCGGCCGAAACTCACGTGGATCGCTCAATCCACGGCGGTTGCAAAGATTTTGTACTCACCAATAGTTTGGGCGTGCAAATGATACTCGATGCGGTCCGCGCCAACGATATCAAAAAATTTGTCCAAGTCTCCACCGATGAAGTTTTCGGCGCGCTCGATCTCGACTCATCGGACAAGTTTTCTGAAAAAACTCCAATCATGCCCAACATGCCCTATGCGGCCGCCAAGGCGGGTGGAGATCTTATGTGCAATGCGTATTTTGTAACTCACAAAGTCCCGGTCGTCGTCACTCATTGCTCTAATAACTACGGCCCGTATCAATTCCCCGAAAAAGTAATTCCCTCATTTATTTTTAGACTTTCCGACGGAGAAAAAGTCCCAATCTACGGCGATGGCAAAAACGTCCGCGACTGGATCCACGTCCGCGACCATGCCGCCGCTCTTAGTCTTCTGCTGGAAAAAGGCGAACCGGGTGAAGTCTACAATATTGGTTCAGATAATGAGCGCGATAACCTTGAACTTACAAAAATGCTTTTGGATCACTTCAACCTCGGCGAAGATATGATTGAGTTTGTTGTAGACCGCAAAGGCCACGACCGCCGCTACGCCATCGACTCGTCAAAAATCGAAGCCTTGGGCTGGAAACCGGAATTCACTCGAGATAAGTTCGCGGATGGTCTCAAAGAAACAATCGAATGGTATTTAGCAAACAACGAATGGGTACAAAAACTAAGAGATCGTAAAGCTGAATGGGATGAAAAAGCACTGCGTTCCGATTAACGATTGTAGGGGCGAACCTTGTGTTCGCCCGTTCTATTATCAAAGCCTCGGGCGAACACAAGGTAAATAACACTTGTAATCGCGCAACATAATAAAAAAAGTAATGCATGCGGGACCGTGTAATTTTTGGTTTGAAATTTGTTATAAATATTATCGCGACAGCGATTCCTGTATTGCAGTTTGAAGTTTTGCATTTGTTATTTAATTATTGTAGAGTCAAATGACTATGAAAGGAATCATCCTCGCCGGCGGCTCCGGCACAAGGCTGTTGCCGTTAACCGCAGTCCTCACCAAGCAGCTCTTGCCCGTTTACGATCGTCCCATGATTTTTTACCCGCTAAACACGCTGGTAAAAGCGGGTATCAAAGATATTCTCATCATCGTTGCTCCGGAATACTCGGGGAGCTTTATAAATCTGCTGGGATCCATGCTGCGCAAATATGGTATTAACATCACCTTCATAGTTCAAAGCCAACCCCGCGGTCTTGCTGAAGCTTTTGTTTTGGGTGAGGATTTCATGGACGAAGAACCTGTTGCCATGATTTTGGGCGACAATATCTTTGAAGATGATTTTACCGAATCTATCCAAAGCTTCCAAAGCGGTGCTCGCATCTTTGCCCGCCAAGTTCCCGACCCGGAGCGCTTCGGTGTGGTGGAATTCGACTCGGATTCCGGTCAAGTTATCTCCATCGAAGAAAAACCCAAAGAACCAAAAAGCAATTTCGCTATTCCGGGTATGTACATTTTTGATAATCGTGTTTGCGGTTTTGCTAAAGAGCTCAAACCATCCGAGCGCGGCGAGCTGGAAATCGTAGACTTGCACAGGGCCTATCT
>WJLP01000064.1 GCA_014728435.1 Candidatus Uhrbacteria bacterium | reverse complement strand
TTTCAATAGCTTGTTTCTTTTTCTTGTCTTCTTCTGCGTGTGCTTCCGCGTCTTTCTTCATCTTTTCGACTTCTTCATCAGATAAGTTGGTAGAAGCTGTAATGGTGATAGTTGCTTCTTTATTGGTTGCCTTGTCGACTGCTTTAACGTTTAGGATGCCATTAGCATCGATGTCGAAGGTGACTTCGATTTGTGGGACGCCGCGTGGAGCCGGTGGAATGCCGGATAACGTGAAGCGGCCCAAGCTGCGGTTATCCGCCGCCATTTCCCGCTCACCTTGAAGCACGACGATCTCAACGGACGGTTGATTATCGGCCGCGGTTGAGAAAATTTGCGATTTGGAGGTTGGTACAGTTGTGTTGCGTTCGATCAGTTTGGTCATCACGCCGCCAAGTGTTTCCAAGCCGAGTGATAGCGGTGTGACATCGAGCAAGAGAAGATCGCCCTTGATGTCGCCCTGAAGATTACCTGCTTGCACAGCTGCGCCGATAGAGACGACTTCGTCGGGATTGACGGTAACATTGGGTTTTTTGCCAAAGTATTTTTCGACTGTGGATTGGATTAGAGGCATGCGAGTCATGCCACCGACAAGGATTACTTCGTTGATATCACCAACCGAAACTCCGGCATCTTCAAGAGCTTTTTTGCATGGCTCGAGAGTCTTTTCAGCGAGGTCCGCGACCAATTCCTCCAACTTTGCGCGGGTAAGCTTGAGCATTAAGTGCTTGGCGCCTGTCGCGTCTTGCGCGATAAACGGCTGGTTCAGTTCTGTTTCCATAGCGGTGGAAAGCTCGATTTTGGCTTTTTCGGCCGCGTCTTTAACACGCTGAAGCGCGATAGGATCTTTGGATAAATCCAAACCTTCTTCTTTCTTAAACTCTTCGATAGCCCATTTGATGATGAGCTGGTCAAAGTCATCTCCGCCAAGGTGGGTATCGCCGTTGGTAGCGAGCACTTCGACAGTATTTTGGTCGGTTGACGGGTCAAACGCCACTTCGAGTACGGACACATCAAAAGTACCGCCGCCTAAGTCGTAAACAACGATTTTCTGGTCTTTCTTTTGGTCAAAGCCATAAGCCAGTGCGGCCGCGGTTGGCTCGTTGATGATGCGTTTGACGGTTAAGCCCGCGATTTCACCGGCGACTTTGGTGGCTTGGCGCTGGGAATCGTCAAAATAAGCAGGAACTGTAATGATTGCTTCCGTAATTTTTTCGCCAGTCTTGGCTTCCGCGTCAGCTTTCATCTTTTGCAAAATCATGGCGGAAACTTCTTCCGGGGAATATTCTTTGCCGCTCATGACAACGCGAACGCCATCGCCCTTTTGAACGATTTTGTACGGAAGCCACTCTTTATCGCGTTGGACCTCGGGGTCATCCCAGCGTCTGCCAATGAGGCGCTTGATGGAAAACAAAGTGTTTTCAGGGTTAACAGCGGCCTGGCGTTTGGCAAGTTGGCCAACGAGGCGTTCGTTATTTTTGGAAATCGCAACCATGGACGGCGTTGTACGCGCGCCCTCGGCGTTTTCCAAAACTTTTGGCTGGCCACCTTCTACAATGGCCATGCAGGAATTGGTTGTACCTAAATCGATACCTAGTATTTTGCTCATAATTTTTTAAATAACAGATAATAAATAACAAATAATAAAGTTGGTTGTGTCGGAGAACTATCCGCAGTAGTCCATCAAGTCTATCAAGTCGCAAGTCCCTCAAGCTGGTGTTTCAACTTTATGGACTTTTAGCTTGATGGACTAGTTGCGGTTAGTCCTCTTTTTTAACGTTAATTTTAATGGACTTGGATTTGGCTTCGGCTAGCTTTGGAACACTGACTTTTAGCATACCGTCTTTGAAGTCGGCTTCGGCTTTGTCATCATCCACGCGGGATGGGAGTGAGATTTGGCGGAAGATTTGGCCGCTTTTGATCTCTTTGCGGTAATAATTCTTATCCTCTACCTCGGTTTTGCGATCGCAAGAACCTTTGATAGTAAGAACGCCGTTCTCTACCTCGACGCTGACTTTTTTAGGATCCGCGCCGGCAAGAGGAGTTTCGATAATGACAGCGTCTTTGGTTTCGTACATGTCGACCGGGGGGATGAGGCCTTGATTTTTGACGCTAAGCGCGGGCACGTCTTTGAAGAAATCGTCGAAGTGCTCGAATGGTTCGAAAAATGGTGACCATTTCATGATGTTTGTCATAACTTAAGTATCTGAGAATCTATGAATCTGAGAATCTGAGCGAATAGGCTTAAATTCTTAGATTCTAGCTTCTTAGATTCTTGCTAAGAATTAGAGAAATTGATTATGAAGGCTTATGCTTGTTGACCACGACCTTAGCCGGACGAAGGACATCGTCTTTGAGTTTGTAGCCGTCTTGGATGACTTTTAGTATTTTGCCGTCGGGTTGGTCGGGATCGGATTCTTGGCTGACGGCACTGTGCAGTTCCGGGTCAAACTCTCCTTCTGTGGGGATTTTCGAGAGGCCGATTTCATCAAACATTTGCTGCCAGAGCGAGTTGACCGCTTTTATGCCGGTAATCCAGTTGTCAATTTGCTTCTTTTGCGGCTCCGCGACATTTGAGGTATCCGGCAAATGCGCCAGCGCTGTTTCGAATTGGTCAATCGCGGGCAAAAGCTCTTGGAGTATGTTTTGATGGGCATATTTGGCAAAATTGACTTTATCTTCCGCTGTTTGCCGTTTGAGATTTTCGTAATCAGCGACAGCGCGTTTCCAGCCGGCAAGATATTCAGCGCAATTATTGCAATCAGCTTGCATGACATCTTCTTGAGGCTTTTGATCATCTTTTTGTGGTTTTTTTTCTTTCATATTCATTACGAATTACGAATCTGTGCGAATTACGAATTAGTATCATCGAGTAGACTTTGGATATGGTTTAAAAGTGAGATTGCGTGGCTGTAATCCATGCGCATCGGTCCCAAAATTCCGATTACATGGCCTTGCTTAAGTGATGTGACAACTGCACCGCACATGGGACCGAACGGGCAGTTGGTGCCGATGAGTGGCGTTGGGCGTTCGTAAAACTTTTGGCGGAGTGTCATGAGTACCTCGTCCATGCGATCGAGGATATCGGACATGGAGACAATGCGGTTCCAGTCTTTAAACTCGGGCTGGCTGAAAAGCTGTGAGAGGCCGGTGTAAAAGCTGTCCATGTCGCCGATACCGATTATGACAGCATTTTGCGCCAAGTCGGCCGCAGACTTTGCCAGCTGTTTGACGTTGCGCTCATCCTCGTGGGTTGCTTGGGCGGCTGTTTCCAAGTCATTACGTTCTTTTTTGGAAAGCATGCGAGGCTTCATGATTTGCTCAACATAGTAATGGTAGCCTTTTTCCGTGGGGATGCGGCCGGATGAAGTGTGCGGATGAGTAATGTACTCATCTTGTTCGAGTGCTGAAAGGTAGTTGCGAGCCGTGGCCGGGCTGATGGTGAGGTTATATGTTTGCACCAGGTACTGTGAACCCACCGGCTCGCCGGTGTGCACGACTTGCTCGATAACCATGGCGAGCATTTCTTTTAGGCGGTCATCTAACATAACTGGCTGATAGCAGTCAGCAGATAGCTGATAGCTTTTAGCACTCATCGAGTTTGAGTGCTAACAATATACCGCAGACTCCAAGTAGGCGTCAAGAAATAAAAAACCGCTTAAATTAGCGATGAATATCTCTTATATTTAAAGTTATCAACAGTACCAAGATCTATAATCTGAAATCTGAAATCTAGCAGTTGGGATTGATAAGTGCTACTTTTCTTGCTAGAAAGCTTGTAGTTACTTGAAAAGAGAATCTCATAGAGATCAAACTCGAACTTCTTGACCGCTTACAGAGCGTCTTGCAGGCTATCGGGCTCTTCCCCTCTGAGGACGGGGTGGAAGTCAAGAATTAGCTACTTTATATCTCACCAGCTTATGCTGGTTTTTTTTATTCACGAAGCCCCCTTTGGTGAAAGGGGGTTGTCGCGTTAAACGCGACAGGGGCATCATTCATACTGCAAAGCCTTAATAGCATCGTAGTTGGAGGCACGGCGGGCGGGTATGTATCCAAAGATAATGCCGATAGCGGTTGAGACAAGAAGCCCCAGTACTACTCCGCTCCAGGGTATGACGAAAATCCAGTTGTCGGATTCATACGCGCGCAGGGCTTGAATACCCAGCCAGGAGATGCTGATGCCCAGAATGACACCTATAATGCCTCCGACGATGCACAGCACGATTGCTTCGATTAGAAACTGAGAGAGAATATCCCCTTTCTTGGCGCCCACGGCTTTGCGTAAGCCGATTTCGCGAGTGCGTTCGGTAACTGTGACGAACATGATGTTCATAATACCCACTCCGCCCACGATAAGCGAGATGGCCGCTATGGAAGCTAACAGGATTTGCAAAATATCACCGATTAATCCGGCGCGCTCGGCGGTGTCTTCCTGGCCCGCAATAAAAAAATCGTCTTCGGACAAATCGCCTTCCGGATTATCCAGATTATGAGTATCCCGCAAGATAATGCGGATGCGTTCTTTGGCTTCTTCTATGGGCAGATCACCGACTTTGACATTTAGAAACAAAACATAATCTTCGGCAAGATCTCGCAGTAGCGTGGTTATGGGCACATAGACAACTTGATCCAAGTTGGTAAAAAATCTGGTACCGGATTCGCCCAAAATGCCGATAACCCGATAGCTTTGTTTTTTTATCTTGATGCGGTTGCCGATAGGGTTTTCTTGACCGAAGAGTTCTTTGGCAACATCCACGCCGAGCACCGCGACTCTGGTACGGCTGTCCACATCGGCCTCGGAGATAAAAGCGCCCTCTTTCATCTCTGTGTCGTACATGATGAGCTCGTCTTGAGTGATGCCGGCAATGCGGTTTGTGATGCTTACGTTTTGGTACTCAACCAGAAGATCCGTGTAATAAGTCGCGCTGATGGCTTCTATCCAGTTTTCACGGCGCAAGCGGTCATAGTCATCCATGTCCACGGTTTGCTTTTGCATCATGTTGGGAGGGCCTGTGCCGCCACTGCCATCGCCCGGCCCACTGCGTACGATCAGCAAATCCGAACCAAAAGCCGCAACTTGGCTCAAAATATAATTTTCCGCGGCCTGACCAACGGACAGCATGAGAATTACGGACATCACACCGATAACAATACCCAGCATGGTTAAAGCCGCCCGCCTTCTGTTGCGGATTAAGTTTTGCCAACTGATTTGCAGGAGATCGTTTATTTTCATACAAATACGTTTATCAAGATAAAAGTATAAAGTTCATCACGCGTGCCAAAAGTATCTCTTGATGAACTTTAGTCTTGATGAACTTTTTTCATAAATTATTCGTTCTTCCTTAATGCTACTATTGGGTCCAGCTTGGAGGCGGATTTGGCGGGGGCGTAGCCAAAGATCAGGCCTACCGCGGTTGAAACTATGACTCCAAAGATGATGCCGTCGGTGGAAACCATGAATGACCAGCCCGCGACATAGTTATTGATAATTTGAATCGCCAGCCAGGCCGCGCCGCTGCCCAACAAAACTCCGCCGACCCCGCCGCCCAAAGTGAGCATCACGGCTTCGGCTAAGAATTGATTAAGCACTTGCGTATTGGTGGCGCCGACCGCTTTACGCAGGCCAACCTCTTGCGTGCGTTCGGTAACGCTAACGTACATGATATTCATAATGCCGATACCACCAACCAACAGCGAGATCGCGGCTATAGCGGAGAGCAGGATCTGTAAAACACCGGTGATGGATGAAACAATTTCCGCGGCTTCTTCGGCGGTGGATACCAAAAAGTCATCATCATCACCCGGATCGATATTGTGCAATTCGCGCATTTTTGTTTGTAAACGAAATTTAGCCTCTTCGATCGGAAGAGAAGTTTTAACTGACATGAATTGAAAAGTGTCGTAATTATATTGTTGCATCAGAGTTGTTGCCGGAATGTAAACCATTTCATCCATGTTTTGAAAAAAACGGCTGCCGATTTTATCCAGTACGCCTATAATGCGGTAATTGGCATTTCCCAATTTGACTCTTTGACCCACGGCATTGCCCTGACCATAAAAGTTTTCTTCGATGGTTGTGCCTAAAACCGCCACTCGAGCCCGGCCGTCGATTTGATCCCGGCTGAAATATACTCCACTAGACAATGAATAATCGTTGATGATGAGATCATCGGTTGTTACACCGCTGATTTGAATATTTTGATTCTTTCCCTCGTGCTGAAGCAGGTCGGTTTTGAGTATTGTGCCGCTTACAGCCTCCACCCAGGGCTCGCGACGCAGGGCTTTGAAATCATCCAGCGTTAAAACTTGCTCCACAAACGGCGACGGGTTAGAGGTCTGCTCCTCCAAACTGCCGCTTTCCATATACAACACATCCGAGCCGAAGCCGGAAATTTGGTCGAGGATGTATTTTTCGGCGGATTCACCGATTGAGAGCGCGAGAATGACAGCCGCAATGCCGATAATCATGCCGAGCATGGTTAAAAGCGACCTATTGCGCGTGCGCAGTAAGCTCTCGTAAGCGCTGTTGAATAGATCGCTGATTTTCATTAACTTAAGTTCATCAAGATTAAAGTCTAAAGTTCATCAAGAGTTTCATGGATGACTCGTAATGAACTTTTATCTTGTTACTTTTTACTTTTATAAACTTTCCTTGTAATCCATTTATCGCTGATTGCTTGTTCCAGGTCTATGCCGAGGCGATCTGCGTTGACGATGGCCATACAGACTACGTCGGCGAGCTCTAAGCCAACTTCGTATTTGCTGTCTTTCTTGGGAAGGAACTTTTCGGGGCGGGATTTGCGATCGTGGATTAGTACGGCTTGCGCGAATTCCCCCATCTCTTCCATTAATTTGTACATTGCGAATTGTTTATCGATTTTAAGGTTATAGCGTTTTTCGTAATCTTTTGCTTGTTTTAGCACGTGTTTTTGAATATCTTTGAAGTGCATATTATGAGTAACAAGTTGCAAGTATCAAGTGCAAAGAGTTCATGTG
>WJLP01000063.1 GCA_014728435.1 Candidatus Uhrbacteria bacterium | reverse complement strand
GGCTTAAGAGGCCCCTGCTCTAACCAGTTGAGCTACTGATGCTTGGTTCGCGCATTATGTTACTTAAGAATTGTGATTTAGTCAAGAAAAAACACGCCTTTGGCGTGAAAGAGGTTATTGGCAGGCGAGCATGCTTGCCGCGATGCGGGTGATGTTTAGCTCGCCAAAGTTTGACCGGACGTCCTCGAGCAAATATTGCAGAGTGTTGACCCGGCACTGCCGAGTATTTTCCGTAAGATGCAATGGGTCTAGAAAGTTGTGTGTTTTATCATACAACTTATAAAGACGTACACGTTTCGGTTTATGCTTGATATCCTCCCATTGCGAAGACCCCTGATGGTGTGTCATACGTTTAATGTCTAGCATGACTTCTTCGGGTAGATTGGGCGGCAGATTGCCCATAGTATCTTCGATGATATCATGATAGAGCAAGACCAGTGCTCCGTTGTGCCGTCGTTCTTCTGAAAGCTTCTGTTCGGTTATGATAGTGCAAGCGCACCAAATGGGATGTGAAACAAAAGGTGTTTTTTGGTCCCAATTGCGGTTTATGTTGCCTGACTCTCTCGGGCAATTTGCATGAAGAACACCGGCGGTCTGAATGTGTTGCAAAAGATCGAACGTGTTGAGCATCAGAGCTCCCCTTGTGCTGCGGTTTAATAGGCTTAACATTTGGTCGGTAATTAGTCAATAATGACCGGGTTCATGAGGATTTCTTCACAATCCACGCCAGTAATTGCTTGGTGTTTTTTGTATTTAAGATGTCGGATTTGGCGGCCCAGCCGCGGCGGGCGATAGATTCGCCCAGGTGCAGCAGTTTGAAGTGGTCCGGTGAGTGGGCGTCGGTATTGATTACCAGTTTGATTCCGGCTTGGACGGCGGAGCGGGTTAGGCGGTCGTTTAGGTCCATGCGGTCGGGCATGCAATTGATTTCGAGTAAGACACGGTGTTTTTTGGCGGCGGTGATTATTTCGTCCATGTCGAGCTTGATAGCTTCGCGTTTGCCGATGAGGCGGCAAGTGGGATGAAAAAGGCAATGTACATTGGGGTTGCTCATGGCTTTAAGCACGCGCGCGGTTTGTTCTTTTTGCGAAAGGCTGAAATGGGAGTGGATGGCTATACCCACGAAATCCAGTTTTGAAAGCGCTTTGTTTGGCAGGTCGAGAGTGCCGTCTTTCAGGATATCGCATTCAGTGCCTTTTAAGATTTTAAAGCCGCGCAGTTTTTTGTTGAGCTCATTTATTTCTTTGCCTTGTTTTGCCAGGCGCTTTTCGTTTAAGCCGTTTGCGATGGTGAGCGACTCGGTGTGGTCGGTGATGGCCATGTATTGCAATCCTTGAGATTTGGCGGCTTGGGCGAGTTCTTCGATAGAAGCGGAGCCATCCGACCAATCGGATTGGACTTGCAGGTCACCACGCACGGATCCGTATGGGATGAGCTTGGGGAGTTTGTGCGCTTTGGCGGCTTCCAGCTCTTCATCGCCTACGCGGAGTTCGGGCGGCGGAGTGTCCATTCTCAATTGTTTGTAGATTTGCTTCTCGGTTTTGCAGGCGACCAGCTTATCTTTTTTGCCCTTGATGCGTTTGAAAAGACCGTATTCGCTTAGTGTATATCCTTTTTCCAAAGCGTATTGGCGCAGGAGGACGTTGTGGCGTTTGTTGCCGGTGAAATATTGCAGGGTTGCTCCATAGATTTCATCACGAACTACACGAAGGTCGGCGTCTATTCCGATATGCAAACGTACGGATGCTTTTGCTTTGCCGCGTTCGTGTACCGATTTAACTTGACGCAGGCCACAAAAAGCATCGATCACTTTTTCGGGTGAATTCGTTGTGGCGATAAGGTCGATATCTCCGCAGGTTTCTTGGCGGCGCCGAATGGACCCCGCGAGAGAGCATCTTTTTACGTGTTTATTTTTTTTAAGATCGGTAACAATATCTTCGGCAATGGGCAGGATTACACCCAATAGCATGCGACCGGAGGCTTTTTCGAAAAGTTTTAATCGGCGCGCGATTTTAGCCTGACTTTTTTTACCCCAGCCGGGAAGTTCTTGTAGTTTATTTTTAGATATAGCTTGCTTGAGGTCTTTAATATTTTTGATTTTCAGATGCTTCCAGAGTTCGCCGATATGTTTGGGTCCCAATCCTTCTATTTGCGATAGTTGGAACATCTCCACGGGCATTTCGCGTTTTATCTTTACATGTTCTTTAATTTTTCCGTTGCGATAATATTCGTCGATTTTTTTGGCGATACCTTCACCGATTCCGGGCAATTCCATTAAACCTTTGATACCTTCATCTTTCCATGTTTGCCTGATTTGGTTGCCCAGACCGGCCACGGATTCGGATGCGAGTTCATAAGCGCGAGGCTTAAAATCATCATCCTTGATCGCGTGATAAATGGAAAATTCCAAAAGGATTTTGCTTAATTCATTGCTGGGTTTCATAACCATGATATCGTACAACGTACTTTGTACTTCGCCTGAAATATTATATTCCCTTTGCTCCAAGGGTTTTAACTTTGGCGAGGATTTTTTCTATGCGTTTGGGGTTTGTGGTTTTGCGGATGGAGCCGAACATTGTTGTTTTGACCGGTGAGATGCCGCAAAAATTCAAGGTGGTGGATTTGAGCGCTTTGAGAGCGGGCGCATGAACAATGTATTTATAATATAAAGCAGGGCCTCCGGAAGTTGTGATAATGCGTCCGGATCTGTTTGGTAAAAGTTTGTCCCAAGTGAATTTGCCGGTATATTTAAAGCTGAAACCAGGCAGAAAGACTCTGTCGATAAAACCTTTTAATATGGCCGGGTAAAGCCCCCACCAAATGGGAGTTATGATTACAATATGCTTAGCCCATTTGATATCCTTTTGGGCTTGTTTCAAATCCGGCTCAAGCTCTTGAATTTTGTTGTAGCCGTGATGCAAAATAGGATCGAATTTGATATCTCCGAGATTTAGACGCTTAATTTTATGCTTTGCGGATTTTGCACCTTGTTCGTAGCTGTCGGCGATGCCGGCGCAAAAGCTTGCAGAGTCAGGGTGTCCTAAAATGATCAGGATTTTTTTCATATGCCCATTATAACATGATACAGCTAGGAGATCTTGCCAAAAAGAGTAGAATGGCTTATTATGGCTCAACAATTGAATAGGGGCGAGTGGCGGAATTGGTAGACGCACAGGACTCAAAATCCTGCGAGAGCAATCTCATGAGGGTTCAAGTCCCTCCTCGCCCACCATCGCGTTAAACGCGATTACAATAAAAACAATGAGGCGACGTTAAACGTCGCTTTTTTGTATAGAGGGACTTGAAGGGAGGAACAAAAAACACCGCTAGGGTGTGAGTGTCTTTTTTAATCCTCGTCGTGGACCAGGGTGTAGTTGAGATCGAACAGTTCGCGGTCGTGGCCGTATAGGTGGCGCAGATGTTCGGAGAAGATTTGGAGGCGCAAAGCAACGTTCATGGGCAAATCTTCGGCATCCGGAACATGTTGCCAGCCGTTTTGTTCGCGCTTTTTTTCATCGCGGAGCTCTTCGATCCAGCGTCGGCCGAAATCTTCAAGATCGAGATCCCGCACGGGAATTGATTTGCGAAAGTAGCCGGCTTGATGGTAGTCGGTTTTGTCGGGGACGTGCCACGCGAAAAGTTGATAGTCAACTTCATTGACGCGCGGCTCGCGTCCGTAGATGGCGATAAAACCCAAGTTGGAATTTTGGACTTTCTGCCCGGCCTCGCGCGCGCAAAGCGGGTACGGAGGTGATGCGGGGGCGGTAACGGCGCCGATAGCGAGTTTTTCACCCCAAACGTTTAGCATGACAAGTTGCATGGCCATTTCTCCTCTCGGGAGATAATTATCAAATTTTTTGAGTTATGTCAATCATTGACAATTAGGCTTTTGTCAACGACTTGGAACAACCACTAAGCATATTTGCAGATAGTTAAGCGGATTTTCGAACATTTTCGGAGCGTTCCAGCGAG
>WJLP01000062.1 GCA_014728435.1 Candidatus Uhrbacteria bacterium | reverse complement strand
CTATGTTTGGGCATCGGGCTACGAGGTCAACGTCTCCGGTGAGCATCCGTGGCAGGGCGTGCCGGACGTGGGCTTCTTTCGGGGCACTCGCAAGGTCGAGCTGTGCTGCTGCTGGTACGACGACTGCGACTCGAGCTGGGCGGTACCGTCGCTTGTCCGGGAGTAATTTGGCTCTCGGTTCTCGGTCTTTGGTGCTCTTGGATCTTTGGACTTTTGTCCTTGGTCCTCGGGCGCCTTTTTTAATACATCTTTCGCGAACCACGTATTTTATTTGACCTAGCCCCACATCAGCGCAACAATAAAATAAATATCGAGCTCAGCTCGATTCCTGCATTGTTAATTCGTAATTGTTAATTGGTAATTATGAGCGTTGTAAGAGTCGGTGTCGGTGTCATCATCATGCGCGATGGAAAAGTCCTTTTGCATAAACGTAAGGGAGCGCACGGTTCAGGTCATTGGTCATTTCCCGGTGGTCACTTGGAATGGATGGAAACTTGGGAAGAATGCGCGGTAAGGGAAACTAAAGAAGAGTGCGGCTTAGATATAGAAAACATCCGCTTTGCCACAGCTACCAACGACAAAATGCCGGATAAAGACAAACATTACATCACCATCTACATGATCGCAGACGCGCCAAAGGGCGACCCGCAAATCATGGAACCGGAAAAATGCGAATGCTGGGAATGGTTCGATTGGGACAAATTACCTGAACCGCTTTTTATCCCGGTGCAGAATCTGATAGTAAGTGGGTATAGACCGAAATCTCCCTAAATCCCTCTTTGACAAGAGGGACTTGCGCCCTCCCTTGTCAAAGGGAGGGAAGGGGAGGGATTTTAGTTGACATATCCGCAAAGCTTAGCTATATTGTGCCCAACACTCGCATCCAAAGACAGTAGGTCTCCGCTATAAAATGGAGTTAAAGATACCTACCGAGGCTGTAAACATCGCTAAATTAAGCGATTTTACCCCACAGGATGCTGTGGGTGTTTTGTTTAAAGGTCGATTATTAACCGTAGCTCGTACTATGTATCTCGTACAACGTAGTACTTAGTACTAGTTACGTAGTACGAATAGTTTTATGCCAAAAACACGTCAACAAAAAGAAGTAATCGTTAAGGAGTTAACCAAGCTCTTCAAAGAGAGTCCCAGTGTGGTCTTTGCCAACTATCAAGGCCTTTCCGTTCCGCAGGCCGACCAATTGCGCGACAAAATGTTCGAAGAGAATGTTACCTACCTGGTAGCTAAAAAGACACTTATTAATCGCGCGGCCAAAGAAGCGGGTATTGAGTTCGATTCCAAGCAATTCCCCGGCATGCTGGGTCTGGCCTTCGGTTCAGATGATGAAATCGCTCCGGCTAAGCTTTTGGGTGATATGACCAAAGACACATCCCTCGAACTCGTCGGCGGATTATTCGACGGTTCGGTGGTCACGCAGGAATATGTTGTCTCTCTTTCCCAACTCCCCGGACGCACTCAACTCTACGGCATGTTCGTCAATGTCATCAACGGCCCTGTTTCTGGATTCGTTCGTGCCTTAGACGCAATCCGCGCCAAGAAAGAAGAGGAAGAAGGCGCTCCGGCCCCAACCGAAGCTCCTGCCGAAGAAGCTCCAAAGGCAGAGGAAGCTCCAGCTCCGGCTGAAGAATCCAAGCCCGAAGAAAAACCAGCAGAAGAACCAGCTAAAGAGTCAGCTCCTGCCGAAGAAGCTCCAGCTCCGGCTGAAGAGCCAAAGGTAGAGGAACCATCTAAAGAGTAAACATTCGAATCTAAGAAGCTAGAATCTAAGAATCTGAGCCAACAGCTTAGCTTCACAGATTCTCAGATTCACAGATTCTGAATCACATTGTTAATCGTTAATTGTTAATCGTTAATTAAAAATAGTTATGTCCGAAGAAAACACACAGGCACCGGCAGTCGAAGAAAAGAAAGAAGTCGAAGTGCCTGCAAAATTTAAAGATATCGTTGAAGCCGTGGAAAATCTCTCGGTCCTCGATCTATCCGAACTTGTTAAAGTTCTCGAAGAAAAATTTGGCGTCAGTGCCGCCGCTCCTGTTGTTATGGCCGGTGGTGCCGCGGGTGGCGCGGAAGCTGCGGAAGAAAAATCAGAATTTGACATCGAGCTTACCGACGCAGGTAGCAACAAGATCGGCGTCATTAAAGTCGTCCGCGAAGTCACCGGTCTTGGCTTGAAAGAAGCTAAAGACATGGTCGATGGCGCGCCTAAAGTTATCAAAGAAGGTGTTGCCAAAGCCGAAGCCGAAGAGATCAAAGGTAAGATCGAAGAAGCCGGCGGTGGTTGCGCGCTCAAATAACAATCAAAACCCCGTACGTTGTACATCGTACTTCGTACAAACAAAAACGCTCCGAGTAATCGGAGCGTTTTTAATGTCTTCATTGCAGCCCCCCTTTAAGGAAGGGGGAGGAATCGCGCTAGCGCGAGGAGGGGGAGTCAATACCGGGTTACGGCAGAGGCACCAACAGCAGCCTGTTATCACTCACCACAAGCGCTTGTTTTGCGTTTAAACGCGATGAAACATCTCTTAGGGCTCCGAATTCGTCTGAAGTCAATTGCGCTTGCAACAGGCCGTTTTTATCAAATATCAGCAAGCGTTTTTCAGCCGGGTCGGTAACCAGTAATCTGGGGTCGTCTGTATCTGTCCAAATCGCGGAAATTGACCTAAGCGCCGGTTCAACCGTTCCCAAGCCAAACGCCTCTTGCTCGCCAGAAAGATATTTTGTAACCGTGCCGTTTGATTTGGCCACATACACATTGCTGTCAATCGCAAAGCTAACCGCGCCGCGCGCCAAATCATCCCCGCCGTCAAAATACGTACTTGCTCCGCTAAAGCCGGCGCGGCTGGCATTGATCCTGTGAATCTGCCCTGCGGCCGAATCCAGAACATAAGCCCGTTTATTGTACAAAGTAAAGTCACTCGTTGAGCTGGCTCGGGTAAAAGAATTAAGCGGAGTAAAATCATCATCCTCAACAGATACCGCATAAAATTTACCCTCATCATCATAAAAAACAACCGATTGCTCACCTAAAGCTCCGCCGATAATCTTTCCGGCCGGATCCGGCAGAGTAATTTCATTTACCTGCCTTGTTGCCAAATTGATGCTTAAAATCTTTCTTTCCTGATTATCGACCGCGTAAGCTTTGCTCTCAGTCAGAATTGGCGCGGTTAACATTCCGTCTTGTGCAATAACCGGCAAGGAATGCAATTCGATAATACCGCTTACCGCTACCTCTTTACGCAATTGTTTCTTCAGCTTCTCAAACTCCGACCGGATAGACTCAATTCTTGATTGTCTGTCATCCGTGCCCACGTCCAAAGAACTTAAAATTTGTTCAGCCTGTTTAATTCTTGATGACGCTTGGGTATCTTTCGCGTACAATAAATCATTCTCCGCGCGGTTTCTCAGGTCGGTCACTTCGGCAAAACTCTGCTCCCAAGCCGCTTGTTCGGCCACCACTTGCTTATTTCTTTGCCAGCTGAAAAACATAACCAGCCCCAGAATAACCGCAACCCCGATCAAGCCCAGTATTATCTTTCGCTTTGTGGTAAGAAAACTTCCTTTACCCGCGTGCAAGCCCCTAAGCGCTGTCTCCGAGGACGGCGTTGTTTTGCCTCGTTTTTTGATAAACTTGGTAGCCGCATGCAATACCGCACTCCAGGATTTTTGCAAGCCGGCTACCGGCAAGGGGACTTTTGGCTTGGCGCTGGTTTCAGTGTCTTGTTTGCGTCCTTTAAGCGGATTAATGGCCGGAGCCAGTGTATCCTGAACCTCTTCCTCTTTGTCGTGCAAGCCCTTTAACGACTCCTCAGCTTGTTTTTTAACTTTTCTATCCACAAAAACAGGGCCTTCATCCGCTTTTAATCCGATCGTGATAGCCACAAAATCCTCCAAATAGTTTTCTTTCTCCAAGTCCTTTTTGATTTCCGTTGCCGCAGACACCATGGGCAATTCCTCGAGCCTCTCTTTTATCCTCAACTGTTCTTTGTACTGATTAAAATTATTGGTGCCGATAAAAAACATGTCCCCGGGCTGCATGTCTCCGCAAATCAGCGAGGCGAAAACTTTTTTGGGATCTGTCTCACTCGGTTGTTCCAGTGAACCGCATAAATCAAAGTTTTTATAAACTTCACCCTCTTTTTTTAAAAAGATATTGGCAAGCTTTCCGTGCCCGCTTAAGCAAAGCTGATCGCCCGAGCATTCGATTATATAAATATTCAACCTGTCCCAATTGATCGGTGTGGGCTCTTGTTCCTGAAACAATGCTATGGCCTCATTCACTCTTTCGATTAACTTCTCAAAACGCGCAAACGGGTCGAGCGCCATGCCGGCCATTAAGGTTCTGGATTGTTCTACTGTGGCATTGATGGTGTCTAACAATTGTTCATACGCGTAAAGAGCGGAGTCGATTTCCGCAACAATAATATGGTATGGGCCCTGTTTATTCTGTTTGCCCTGCTCAAAACGAAAAACCCCAACAATATTTTCATTAGTCGGGCTGTTGCCGAATTCAATATCCGCAAAGCGGAAATACTTCTCCAACATGCTTATTATTCAAAGTATACGCAATTTAACCCCAATCCGTCCATGCCTTAATAACTTGAGTACAAAATGCGCCCCCTCTTGTCAAGCTTGAGATAAAAGTGCAGGATAGGATTAGATAATATGCTTGAACACCTATTTGGGTCAAAGACCCGCGTAAAACTCATGAATTTGTTTCTCAACAATCCATCCGAGGCTTATTATATTCGCGAATTAACCCGCTTAATAGACACTCAAATAAATGCCGTGCGCCGTGAAATCGATAATTTGCTTAAGGTCGGCCTGATTACCGAAACCGAGGAAAAAGATGATAACGGCCAAAAAAGACCGGGTTTAAAACGCAAATACTACCAAACAAACCATGCTTTTCCGCTCTTGTCCGAGATCCAATCACTGATGGGTAAATCGCATTTTCTCATGGAGCGCAGATTGGACAAGGATATCCTGGCATTGGGCGATATCACTTATCTTGCTTTTATGGGCACATTTTTGAACCAAAAAGCACCCGTTGATTTGTTCATTATCGGTGAAATCAACGACAAAGATGAATTGCGCCGTTTGGTGGGCCGCGCCGAGGCTAACCTTGGCTTTGATATCAACTACACCTGCCTTAGCGTGAGCGAGTACAATTATCGCCAAGATATCGCGGATCGCTTTTTAGCCTCGGTCTTAAACGCGCAACAACATGTGGCCGTGGATAAACGAACCAAGCAACCTGTGGCATAATGTAACTGAATCGGCAATTGGAAATACCGGAAATCCATCAAGCTCATCAAGCGGGCATGGCCAAACCAACGGACGCAACGGATTTTGAACTATTGCGAATTTCCAATTGTGGATTTCTGACCGCAAATTATTTTTGAAGCTATGGAATTATTTTTTATTGATACTCATGAGCGAGGCTTCGCAAGCCTGGGTTTCGTATCCAAAAATTACAGCAGTATCAAAACATATGAAGTTAAACCCGGAGCACTCATGGAAACCCTAGACAAAAACTTTGCCAAAAAAAATATCGCGGAAGCCGAAGGTATCATTCTCGTACAAGGTCCCGGTTCCTTCTCATCCATCCGAGCCGGAGTCCTGATCGGAAATTTACTGGCACGCGTTTATCAAAAACCTCTCTATGCCGTCTCTGTAAGGGAATCGCAAAGTCCCTCGCGGCTCATAACCCGGATACAAAACGCCGAATTGGCATCCGTAAAATACGCGGACCCCGTATATGACGCCGAACCCAACATAACAATGCCCAAAATATGATAAACCCACATACGGAAAAAAGAATCTACGAAATAATTCCCGCCTCATTGGTTTGGCTGACCATTACTCTAAGCATATCACTGTCTTTTATTCGCCCGCTTTGGGTGGTTTATTTTATTATCATCTACGATCTGTATTGGCTCTTCAGAGTCGCGTACTTTTTGCCGTATCTTTTCTTGTCCTGGCTTTCATACCGCAGAGATATCAAAAAAGAGTGGCTGAAACTGGCCCAAGATTTGCCAAACTTTACCAATGTTCATCATCTGGTGATGCTTCCCACTTACAAAGAGGAATACGTGGTTTTACGTGATAGCGTACAAGCTTTGTTAAGCGCTGATTATCCGGCCGACAAAATGATAGTGGTGCTGGGCGGTGAAGAGCGCGATAAAGAAAGGTTCGAGGAAAACGCGTGCAAAATCAAGCAAGAATTTTCCGGAAAATTCAAAGCTTTGTTCACAACACTGCATCCCAAAGACTTGCCGGATGAAATTCCGGGCAAGGGATCCAACATGAATTGGATGGGGCATCAAATGGTTCCCAAGATTAAAGAATTGGGAATCGATCCGGATAAAATCATGGTTACCGCTTTTGACGTGGACACTGTCGCTCATCCGCAATATTTTGCCTGCATCACTTATAAATTCCTAACCGTCGAAAACCCTTTGCGTTGCTCCTACCAGCCCGTAGTTTTGTACAATAACAACCTCTGGGAGTCGCCGGCTCCGGTTAGAGTTGCCATGTTCGGCACCACATTCTGGCTCATGACCGAACTTGCCAGGCCCGAAACCATGATGACATTCTCATCCCACTCCATGACCTGGCGCATGTTGCTTGATGTGGGCTTCTGGCAAAAAGACATAGTCAGCGAAGACTCACGCATTTTTCTGCAGGCCTTGGTACGCTATCACGGCGATTATCGCGTCGAACCAATCTATCTGCCCGTGTCCATGGACACTGTGATGTCCGGCTCCTATCGCCAAGCTCTCGTGGCGCTCTACAAGCAATTGCGCCGTTGGGCATGGGGAGTGGAAAACTTTCCGTTTATGGCGATGAAGTTTTCACGCGATAAAATCATGCCTCTTGGCATCAAAGTCCGCTTTTTATTTAAACAGCTCGAAGGCATGTACACTTGGGCGACGGTTCCGCTTTTAATCTTCTTGCTTGGCCAATTGCCGTTTTGGTTCGCTCCCGAACAATTCCGCTCTTACGCCATCTTTCAAAACACGCCGTTCACCCTTGAATGGCTTATGCGCTTTGCCATGATCGGCGTACTAATTTCAGCCATCCTTTCGGCAACACTTTTGCCTCCGCGCCCCAAGTATGTGCCTCGTTGGCAAACCGTTATTGTCGTTTTCTTCCAGTGGGCGCTTCTGCCCATCACTTTTGTGCTCTTTGGCGCCATACCGGCCATCGACGCGCAAACCCGGCTTATGATTGCCAAATACATGGGTTTCAATGTTTCGCCCAAGCGCACGAAAAAGCTTAAGGAATCCGAATAAGCTCAACAGACATTGCGGGCATGCACGCCAAATTATCGTCACGAGCTGTCGATTTGTGTCTTGCCTGCTAATTCGGTAAGATTTGGCAACTATGCAAAACGCGCCCGAACGGGTCTGTGTCAACATCGTCAGCTGGAATTCTTTTGTCTATCTTCCGGCGCTTTTTAGTTCATTGGATGAACAAACCGTGAGCTTTAGAACAATTGTTGTAGACAATGCGTCAACCGATGAATCAATCAGATGGCTAACCGGCGAGCGCCCGCAAGTCACTGTTTTGCGAAATATGCGCAACCAAGGATTTGCCAAAGCACACAATCAAGGCATAACCCTGGCGCTAAACACCTGGAAAGATACTGATCTTAACTCTTGCTACATAGTCATCTGCAATCCCGATATAGAAATGGACCCGGGGTGCCTGGCTCAATTGCAGCAATTTATGGACGACCATCCTGATGTTGATGCCTGCATGCCCAAGTTAAGACGCGCTCACCTGCGTATGACCGAAACCGAGCACGTCAAAACCCAGCGCACCGACTTGCTCGACGCCACGGGCATGATCTTAACCAAATCCCGCCGCGCTTACGATCGCGGTTCGGGCGAACCGGATGAGAATCAATACGATGAAGAACTGGAAATTTTTGGAGTCTGCGGTGCGCTTTGCCTGTACCGCGCGTCTTCAATCATCGGCGCCAAAGAAGGCGAACAGTTTTATGACGAAGATTTCTTTGCTTATCAAGAAGATATTGACGCGGCTTGGCGCCTTAAGCGTTTGGCAATGAAATCTGTTTACGTGCCCAAAGCCCTAGCTTGGCATCACAGGGCCGCTCCTTCCGCCACGGGCGGCGGTTGGGTAAAAGCATTTGTAAACCGCTTTAAAAAACCGGCTCACATCAACTATCTTTCCACCAGAAATCATGCCTGGTTGCTTGCGAAACATCTGTCTCCCGCGGATATCGTAATCCATGGATTTTGGATTCTACCCTATGAATTAGCCAAATTATTCGCCTCAATTTTTTCACTATCCAGCCTAAAAGGTTATTTTGCCGCATTTTGGGGCTTGCCAAAAATGTGGAAAAAGCGTAAGAAGTTGAAACTAAAAGAAAAAGTGCCGCCCGGCGGCATGCGCGGCGAATTTGTATGAAGCAAGAAACCGGCAAGCAATTAAGTAATAAACAAAATACCGGCGATCCCAAAGTAACATTCATTACCGTTTGTTATAAAACGCCTAATCTGATCCGTCTTTTATTAAAAGGATTTGAGTCGGCCGGTATTAAATTTTCCTACGAATATTACTTGGTCGACAATGCGCCCGGTGACGGCACGGGTAAGATGGTTCGGGAGCTGAATCCATGGGTTAATGTTATCGAAACTCCGAAAAACGTAGGTTTTGGTGCGGGCAATAATCACGCATTGCGCCGTGCCCGGGGTGAATACATCATGCTCGTAAATCCGGATTTGGTTATTTTTCCGGGCGAGTTGGAGAAGTTGGTCGATTTTTTAGACGGTCATCCGGATATCGGCCTGGTTGGCCCCAAGCTATTAAATCCCGATCGCACATGCCAAAATTCCTGCTATCGCTTTCCCGGTCCCTTAATACCCGTCTATCGACGTACACCACTGGGGCTTACGCCTTGGGGCAAACGCGCCATTCGGCATTATCTAATGCACCAAGAATTGCAACGCGATACCGCCATGGAGGTCGACGCTCTCATGGGTTCGGCTTTGATGCTGCGGCGCAGGGTAATTGATGAAATCGGTTATTTTGACGAGAAATTTTTCATGTATTTTGAAGAGGTGGATATCTGTCGCCGCGCCTGGAAATATAACTGGCGCGTGGTTTACGTTCCGCAAGCTCAATTGGTCCATTATCACGCGCGTGAAAGCTTAATCAGGCGTCCGTGGCAAATAATTACCCACAAGCCCACACGCCATCATATCGCAAGTGCGGTATACTATTTCTGGAAGTACCGAGGAGCTCAAAATCCGCACAATGAAAAGCGCCCGGTGCTTTAATGCAAATGGAGCACGCGCCGAATTTTTTAACCTGCCCTTCAGCGCCCGAACTGCCGCCTCCCAAAGAAGCGGATTCTTCTGATTCTACCGACCAAACCAACCACGACGCACGAAGTACGAGCGACGACGTACTACACACTGCGCCATTTATCCCTCTTCGCCCCGATGATTCTCAACCCGAGAAACCTCAGCCCGCCTCGCCTCCGCAAAAACCCGCCAAAAAAAGAGGCTGGCGCGCTTATGCGATTTTGGCGGTCATGGCCTTATTGCTAATAGTATTCATTCCGCCGCTGATCGCCATCGGCCGCGCCGGCTGGGCCGGTTACCAAGCCAAACTGTCACTCGACAGCATGCAATACATGCTTGAAATCGGTGAAATCGAATCCGCGAAGTCCGAAGCCGAAACGGCGCAAGGCGAGTTTTTAAACGCGCAAAAGTACCTCGGCGGCACCGGCTTTTGGCGTGATATGCCCTACCTGGGCACTCAAATCCGCGGCCTGCAAGATTCGGCGCAAGTCGGCGCCCAAACTTTAGACGGCGTGCAAGATATCCTCGAAGTCGCCAGAGCTATGCAAGAAGCCTTGTTTTTGGCGGCCAAAACCCAATCCGGCTCATCTATCGATTTGGCTCAAAGCGCCAGCCTTAAAGATCTAACACCTCAAGAAAAGCGCGCGCTTTTGGCCTCACTTTATGATTCACTGCCCGATATCCGCTTGGCGCGCGACAAAATCGACATAGCGCTCGCCATGTGGAACGATTTGCCCCAAAACCAACTGGCCGAACCGATTCGTGACGCTTTGGAACCAATGGCCGAACTCTTGCCCTTATTGCAACAGTCGCTCGAGCAGGGCGTGCCTCTAATCGAAGTCTTCGTACCGCTTTTGGGATACACCAAGCCCCAATCATACGTCATCGCCACGCAAAACGCGGATGAAATCCGGCCGGCCGGCGGCTTTATCGGCAGCGCGCTGACCGTTCAAATCGATGCCGGGCATTTTGACGACTATCAATTTTACGATATTTACAGTATCGACAATCCGGTTTCCGGAGTCTGGCAAGAAACACCGCCCGCTCCGCTTAAAGAACACTTGGGTGTAACGCGCTGGTTCATGCGCGATGCCAACTGGTCGCCCGACTTTCCCACGTCAGCCGAACGGATTTTGGATTTTTACGAACGCGAAAGGGGATTGGTATTGCCCGAACAACCGCAAACAACCGGTTTTATCGCTCTTGAACCCGGCTTTTTTGAGTCGCTTTTAGCTTTCACCGGTCCGGTTGTCGTGGATGGTAAAACTTTCAACATGTCCAATTTCATGGATGTTTTGCAATACGAAGTCGAAGTCGCGCCCGTAATCACGCAAGAAAACCGCAAAGATCTTATGGGAAGAGTCGCGGATGCCATAGTGGCCAAAATACAAAACCTGCCTCGTTCCGAGTGGCCAAAGCTTTTAAACATCATCACGACCTCTTTAAATCAAAAGCAAATCCTCATCTACAACCGCGATCCCGAATTGCAATCCCTAGTCGACGCGCGTAATTGGAGCGGCCGCGCCAAGCCGACT
>WJLP01000061.1 GCA_014728435.1 Candidatus Uhrbacteria bacterium | reverse complement strand
GTGTTATATGGAGGCGCGGCGGGAAAGGATTCGGCGGGCATCTCGGCGGTGGCTCGTTGCATGTAATTATGCCAAACAGGGGCGGCTATAACTGAGCCGTCGGCGCCGCGTTCCATCTCTTCACCACGGCTGTTGCCGGCCCAGACTCCGGCGACCAGATTGGGGGTGTAGCCCATAGTCCAAGCATCTTTGTTGTTGTTGGTGGTGCCGGTTTTTGCGGCGGCATCACGACCGGAGAGAGATAAGACATCACGACCGAAGGTGCGTACGCTGTTATCGGAAAGCACGTCGGTGATTCGGAGGGCGGCGTCTTGGGGGATGGCCTGTTCGCCCTCCGGTTCTTCCCATTCATACAAGACGTCATCGTTTGAGTCTATAACTTTAAGTAAACCTGTTACAGGATATTGTACACCGCGATTGGCCATAGCCGCGTAGGCGTTGGCATGTTCCAAGAGCTTGACCTCGCCACCGCCAAGAACAAGCGACATGCCAAAACGACTGCGGTCGGCAAACGTGGTGTAACCAAGCTGTTCGGCAAAATCAATGACGCGCTGAGTGCCGACCAGGTACATCATTTTAACAGCCGGGATGTTTAGGGATTGTTGCAGAGCTTGACGAACGGTGAGCGGGCCTTGGTATTTAAAGCTGTAGTTATTGGGTTTGTAGGGGCCAATTTCGGTTTGGAAGACGGTGAACACATCCCAAAGAACGGTTTCCGGGGTGTAACCCTTTATGAAACCGGCGGTGTAAACGATTGGCTTAAAGGAAGAGCCGGGTTGACGCGAGCGGATGGTGACGTTTACCTGCCCATCGATATCTTTGTTGAAGAAATCGGCGGATCCGACCATGGCTAATATTTGTCCGTTTTTGGGATCCAAGGAAATAAGCGCCGAGTTTTCATAGCCGTAGCGCTCGCCGTTTTTTTCGACTCCGGCTTTGACTTCCTCTTCAGCGATTTGCTGTTTGTCCCAATCGAGTGTGGTGATGACACGCAGGCCGCCTTGTTCAATTTCTTTTTGCCCGTACTCTTCGATTAAGCGGTCGCGGATGTACATGGCAAAGTGCGGAGCTTTGATGCCGGAGATTTTGCGCGGTACCAACTTGGCCAAGGTATCGATTTGCTTGGCGGCCTCGGCTTCTTCCTCAGTTATGTAGCCGTCGCGGGTCATGGCGTTTAAGGTAAGGTTGCGGCGGTCGATGAGGGCGTCGCGATGGTCGCCGGAGACACCCGCGCCGTAAGGGTTGTAGTAATCGGGAGCTTGGGGAATGGCCGCCAAGAGCGCGCATTCATCGAGAGTTAGTTCGCCGACCGGTTTTTCAAAGTAAGTTTCAGCCGCGGAGCCCACGCCAAAGACAAGCGCACCGTAAGGGATTTCATTAAGATACATTTGCAAAATTTGGTCTTTGGTGAACTTTCGTTCAATCTGCAATGACATGAGGATTTCTTTGAATTTGCGTTTAAATTTTTTCTCCGGAGTAAGGATGGCGTTTTTTACGAGCTGTTGAGTGAGCGTGGAGGCGCCTTGGGCGGCGCGGCGTTCGATGATATCAACATACGCGGCTTTGATGATGCGTTTATAGTTGATGCCATGATGGTTGTAGAAGTCTTTATCTTCTAGTGCGATTGTGGCCTGCTTCATGCAATCAGGCATGTCTTTGAGTTCAACCAGAGTGCGTTTTTCATCGCCGTGGACTTCGTAGAGCAGGGTTTCACCGGTGCGATCGTAAATTTTGGTGGATTGGGCGACTTGGCGCGTAAGCAGGGTGTCGGGCTCGGGCAAGTCGCGAGAAATCCAAGCCATGGTAATGGTTAGGGCAAGTGCGCCCAAAAGAGATAGCGCCAGACCGGCGACTACTACAATGACGGCGATGGATTTTGCCGTGGTTTTCCAATCTTTGTTGCGACGAGAGCGCTTGTCGGGAAGGTTTGAAGAAGGTTTTTTTAACTCGGGGATGGGCATACTATACTTCGTCGAGTTTAGCTCGACTGTATTTAATTACGAATTACCAATTACCAATTACCGATTACCAATGAAGGTGTCGGGCAATACTTGATTATTTTTATATTATGATTTGTTACTTGGATGTGGTTGACACGATCTTGAAGAGCGGTTTCTTGCTCGGTAAGATATGCATCATCTTATCATGGTTTTGGTGGGTTGATAAGAGAGATTTGAAAATCGAATTTGGCTAAGATTAGATAAAAATTGGGGTTTTACCCTTGACAAAATGGTTGTTTTGTGGTATAGTTTTCGGTCTCGAACAATGAAAAGCATTAGATGAGTATTCCACAGTTTAGATAAGTTTGGCTTAATTTAGCCAAATGTCTGATCTAACGGTCGAAAATCAGTTAATCCAGCTGAATTTGAAGACCGGGAATATGAAAAATGTTTTTCAGAGACCCTGTTTATGACACATGGTAAACAATCCAAATTAAATCCTGTACGTAAAAATATAATTGTATTACTTATCGCTGTTGTTACGGTTACATCTGTAAAGGTGCAAACCGCCAAAGCGATGACATTGCTTCCACTTGTGCCAACTTTTACAACGGCTTCACGCGCGGTGTATGACGCGGCCAAGAGCAATGGTTTCGTAGTGCCCAAGGATACGGTTGTTGCTCCGGAACCGGAACCTGTGTATCAGTCCTATGCGGTTAAATATAAGCGCAGTGCGACTGTGACTGCTTATAATAGTGTTCCGTGGCAAACCGACTCCACGCCTTGTATTTCGGCTGACGGATCCAATATTTGTCAGTTGCGTGAACAGGGTGAAATGAGCTGTGCCTCCCATTTACCTTTTGGTACAAAGATTAACGTTCCGGGCTTTGGCGTATGTACGGTCCGTGATCGCTTGCATCCGCGTTTCGCTCACCGTGTTGATTTGTATTTTGGCGGTGCTGACCAGATTCAAGCTGCCAAGGAATGGGGTAAGAGAAGTCTTACTGTGGAAGTACTTGATTCCTAACAATAAAAGAACTTCGAATTTCGAACCACGAACTTCGATTTATAAGGAAAGGATCTCGGCTTAGGCTGAGGT
>WJLP01000060.1 GCA_014728435.1 Candidatus Uhrbacteria bacterium | reverse complement strand
CTCCCTCTCCCGTAACAACAATCTTACTTTCATCAATCTTAAGCAATTCAACAATTTTTTGTTTTGTATATTCGGACACAGCAAAAATAATCGGCGCTTTTTTTAACCCTTTTTTAAAAAGATGTGTGGTAATCAACCTTTGCCACCAGCTCTGATCAAACCATTCCGGATGCTCAAAAATTATCAAGTCGTGAACCCAAGGAATGGTTTGCGCTTTGATTGCCGGCGCAACCGACCCACCCGGCACAAACAGCAAGTCGCAAGGCTTTTCTTTCAAAGCGGACCTCAAAGCCCTCCCTGTCTCATCAGCCAGCTTTACAATATTACCCGATTGCCAATCAGCCCCCTCCGGTACATAATAACGAAAATCAATCTTTGCTAAACTTTTTTCGTATTTCAAAAATTGCTCAGAGATCGCCCTTGCGGCATGAGCTACTCCGGCCCCGGCCGACCCATCCCGCGGCAAACACCGCAAATCGATTCCGATAATTTTTTTTTGCTTCATAGTTCTTGGGACAGATCCTGCCTATGACCTTTAGTTATTAATATCTGTTCTGATTTGCATGTGTACACACAAGATGTGCACCCTTGCATATTTTTTATCTTTGGGATTTTAAAAAGTTTAGTCCCAAAGATATGCATCGAACGCCCAAGCGGTCAGCGCCTTAACGTCATCATATCGCGAAAAATGATTGTTACTGCCCAATAAAACGGTTACCACCTCATTTCCCCGCCCATTTTGCGTAACTTGCGCCAAATTATAACCCGTAGTTGGCAATGATCCGGTCTTTGCGCCCAAAATTCGATATGGCGCTTCATTAAGATAAGAAAATCTCAGCAAATTCGTGGTATCAATTGTATACTGCCTGCCCACTGCTGTTGTTAAAATAGTGAAATTCTCGGCCATGGCATCGCTAATCTCCTGTTCACGAATTGCGATAGTCAATAAAGCCGCCACATCCGCCGCATTGCCCTGATTACTCTCGTCCAACCCCGTCGGATCCGTAAACACAAGCGACGGCAAATTCATCTCATTCGCCCTTTCGTTCATACGCTCCACAAACTCCACTCTGCTCATGCCGCTCGTGCGCGCCAGCGCATTACCAAGCTCGTTAACCGATCCAACAATCAGTGCCCTAAACGCGTCCTTACGGGGTATGGCATCTCCGATGCGCAAAGTCGACCTCACTTCAGTATCAAAATCCTCGCGTATAAGCACTATATCCTCATCCATATCCAAATCTTGCTCCAAAACCACCAATGCGGTCATCAACTTGGTCAAACTGGCAATAGAGTGCTTATCATGCGCTTTATAAGCATACAAAACTCCTGCACTATCAACATCGGCAACAAAAGCGCTCTTACCGCTGTGTAAAATCCCCAAATCATTCCTGTCTTTTTTTACGGGCGGTAAAATCCGCTTATCCTCAATCTGCGCGGCCCGCACCAATTGCGGCTCCACCGGAGTACTCAAACCATACATCCTCATGGGATGGATATCAGCCTCGGGCGCGGGTACCATAGCCAGCACCGCCAAAATTGCAAATAAACTGTTCAACATACCAGGCAAACATTACCAAATATGACCCAAGATACATATCAAACCAAACCTTGTATTATTTGAATGTAATTTGGAAATACTTGGGTTGTGTTTGTTCATATTTAAACGGATATCTCCTCATTGCCATCACTTTCTTTAGATTCTTCCGGCTCTTTTAGCTGTTCCAACATATCACTGATAGCCGTGTGGCCTCTAAGCTCCTCATATTCCGGCAAATCTTTAATAGACTTTAAGCCTAAATGATTCAAAAAGTCAAAGGTAACCGCATAAGTCGCTTGCCCCAAACGCATATCCTCTTTCTGTTCAACCAAACCGCGAATCATCAAGTTACGCAATATCATGGATGATTGCACCCCGCGAATCTGTTCCAATTCCGGCCTGGTCATGGGCCCGCGGTAAGCAAGTATGGTAAGCGCTTCAAGCGCCGCGCGCGTAAGCTCGCCCTGTTCCTCGTCTTTAACCACCTTGCTTACATATTCCGCAACTTCCGGATGCGTCACCAGCTCCACATCTTTTTCATATCTTTGCAAAATCACTCCCCGCTCGCTCAATCTCTCTTGCAAGCCATCCAAAGCGACCGACACCTCATCGGTTTTCTTACCCGTTAAATCAGCCAACTTACGCTCGCTCAACGGTTTGCCCGCGGCAAATAATATTGCCTCAATAATTTGTTCTAAATTCATAACTCTGTTTGAATGGTTAATGGATCCCTTTCCGGCGCCTCCGGATGCGATCTTATGCCAATGTCCGCGAAAATATCGCCCTGCTCCACGGTTATAAACCTTTGCTTTACCAGCTCAAGCAATGCCAAAAAACCAACAATCGCCTCCTGCTTATGCTTGGCCTTGCCAATAAACTGCTTAAACGAAACTTTAGCATGCCGCCTGATCCTGCCGTATAAATCAGTGATCTTTTCTTGTATTGTTACCGCGCGCGCCACTGCCGCCTTAGGCAAACGCACTATCGGCTCAATCCTGGCTATCACGCGCCTCATGGTCTCAAGTAACAGTGTACTGTCAACTCCTTTAGGCGGCGTAAAAGCCACTTCCCTCTTCTTCCTGGCAACCGTTTTTCGCCGATAAGACTTCCGCCCCGCATTCCACAACTCATTCAATTGCTTGGCCGCCGCCACAAACATCTGATACTGCCTTAACTGCGCTTCCAAATCCAAACCTTCTTCCATTTCCTCATCTTCAAAATCAGGCATCAACTGTTTGGATTTTATATAAACCAACTTGCTGGCCACTACCAAAAAATCCGCCATTTCCTCGGGCGGCACAGTGCTGTTTTCCATATACTCCACAAATTGATCCGCCACTTTGGCAAGCGATATTTCCGCAACCTCCAGCTCATTCTTTTCTACAAGCTGAAGAAGAAGGTCCAACGGACCCTCAAAATGCGGAATACTGACAGTATATGCCATGCACCAATGATACTAAAAAACCCGATTTTTGCCTAGATCTTGACAATTTTCACTTTTTATGATGAAATTATCCATCGTACATTGTGCTCCCATGCTCGGTTAGCCAGGAGAGGATATGCCGCGCCTTTCAACACCCCCCGCCCCTATAATCCGACAAGCATTGTCTGAAGACCAGCTCAAAAATTTCCGGCAAATCATCAAACAATTCGGTTGGCAGATCATTCCTTTCAAACTTTTTTTCGGCCCTAGTGCTTCGGCCGATCCCGTAGCAACGGCTTTCAATCTCGAATGGCTACACACTTTCTTTGAAGTGTATGCTGACCAACAAGAAAAACAGTACATGCTAAAATCAGGCTACCAACCCAGGAGCTAAACATGAATCTGCAAGACCACCCGACTTGGGAATTGATCAGATTGAATGCATTGGCTATGGGCTGGGCAAGCATCATCCGCAAAGAAACAGATTTTCACCTGACGTGCCTGATGCTCGAAGGCATATCCGCGCACTATCTCTCTTTGCACCATTTCTACGAGCATATCGCAACCTCCCAAGAACGCCGCTCCATGCTCCAAGCCGGCTACCAACCAATCTGCTAGCAAACTCACAAGCCCCCGAACTCCGGAGGCTTTTTTTGTATTTCTTACGGGATGACCACACGGGGATCATCCCTACAGAAAAAAATATCACATCAGCGATACGTAAATTCGTAATTTGTAATTCGTAATTTTTAATTATTGATTGTATCGATAACGTCCGCCCCTATCGCCTGCGCAATGCTCGAGTAGCCGTCCTCCTTGAGCTTGACTGATAATTGTCGCATAAGTCGCGACGGCCACAATGGCCCATGATATATCAGCCCTGTAACTACCTGCACCACCGACGCGCCCAGCTTTATCTTACGATAAACATCATCAACCGAATTAATACCCCCCATACCGATAAACTCAAACCGCGGCCTGCCGTGATAAGCCATAAACGCAAGCACTCTATCAGCCTTTTCACGCAAACCCGGCCCCGAAGCGCCACCGCGCATAGACTCATTCAGCTTGGGTGATTTCAAGCCGTCACGCCCGTGCATCAAATTTGTCAGCACAAACCCCCGTACCCAAGCGTAAGGTTCACTGTCACGTAATATCTCTAACATTCTTGCCTCGCCAAGCTCCGGCGACAACTTAAAAAACACCGGCTTAAACGACTTAAGCTCATCCAAGCGTCTCAACAAATACCGGTAAACATCAGCATCCTCGCAATACTGGCAACTATCTCCCACATTGGGGCACGACACATTAACCGTCACATAATCCCCGTAAAGCTGTAATTTTTGAAATGCCATGAGCAAATCCTCCAAACCATCCTCGCCCGCCAAATCCGGCAAATTGGCTTTCGCAACAGACATACCCGCCGGGATCGGCCACTCTTCAGATTCTTTGGCAAATCTCTGCCTGGCCGCATCCGCGCCGCCGCTAACCAAGCCATAGTTCACAATAAGCGCGTTATCCTCCGGCAAACGCCACAGCCTGGGCCTCGGATTACCCGGATTCGCCCGCCCTGTAACCGTTCCCGCCTCAACGTGGCTGAATCCCACTTCTTTTAGAATGGGAATAATTCTACCCTCCTTGTCAAAACCCGCTCCCACTCCCAATGGATGAATAAGTTTAATCCCTGCAATAGAAGTCTCCAGGGCCGGATCTTTTACCGGCCGGCAAATAGCCCGCACAATCCACCTCGTCAAACCATTGCTCTGCAAAACCCTGCCAACCCGATTAAAAAAATGATGCATCCTTTCCGGATCAAACAAAAAGAAAACCGGCTTCAAAATCTTTTCGTACATAACACTACGCTATCGCTTCGTTTAAATAATAAATTACAAATAAAAAATAATAAAGAAAATCCCTCCCCTCGCTTTGTTATTTTTAATTTATTATTTGTTAATTATGGTAATATTCGCTTCCGCAATCTGCTCGGTGGGCAATTCAGAAGGCGCGCCCATCATTAAATCCCTGGCATCTCCCGTCTTGGGGAAAGCAATAACCTCGCGGATTGACGGTTCATTGCAAAGCAACATCGCCAAGCGATCTAAGCCTGGAGCTGAGCCGCCATGCGGAGGCGCTCCATATTTAAAAGCTTCAATCATGTGGCCAAACTTTGCCTGAATATCTTCGTCCGACAATCCTAAAACCTCAAAAATCTTTTTCTGAATTTTTGGATCATGAATCCTAATAGAACCCGATGAAAGTTCATAGCCATTCAAAACCAAATCCCAAGTATCAGCACGTACTTTTAACGGCTCTGACTCTAACAACTCCTCATCTTCAGGATTAATCATGCAAAACGGATGATGTGCTGTTGTCATCTGCCCCTGAGCATTTAACTCAAACATGGGAAAATCTACAATCCAAGCAAAAGCCAACTCATTTGGGTCATTTTTATCCTCACGCAAATCCGGTTTATCAGTTCCATACTTTTCCATCGCTTCAGCGTAGGTCAAAATCTTAAAAGGTTTGAACGTTAGTTTCTTATCCGGAACAACCTCGCGGACCATCTCAATCATCATGCCCTCTAAAACCTCTAAAATATCCTCGCGATCCACAAAAGACATCTCTAAATCCAGCTGAGTAAACTCCGGCTGTCTATCACCTCTGGCATCTTCATCTCTGTAGCATCTTGCGATCTGATAATACTTTTCGACTCCTGCAACCATTAAAAGCTGCTTAAACTGCTGAGG
>WJLP01000059.1 GCA_014728435.1 Candidatus Uhrbacteria bacterium | reverse complement strand
GTGAGGTACAAATTGAAACCTTGAATACACTGGATGTGGATGGGCAATTGGGGTTTCTTTATGTGAATGGTTCAGCATTTAGGTTTTTGGTTGATTTTTATAAAAATAGGGGCGGTGTTGTTGAGAGCGTGATTCATCTGGCAAAGTTAGCAAGGTTCAAATACCTGAATGCAGAAGGGTACGATGCAATTGCTCATGATACTCCGGCAGAGATTTGGGTTGATGACAAGTTAGCCTATGTCCATCGCAGTGCCTCTATGTTTGTTTCGACTATGCCGAGAATGCCTTGGGGATTAAATATCTTCCCACGAGCAAAAGAGGCAGATGGTTTTGAATGTATTGTGTATCATAATCCGCCACGACAAACCGTCACCAAGGGCATCATAGATACAATGATTAGGCCGCATGGTTCGCCTTACAGATCATCATTTTGCGGGCGCAAGATGAAATTTGTTTTAGGAGAAAAAGCGGACTATACCTTGGATGGAGAGGTCTACTTTCAAGTTAGAAATAGTATGGAATTTGGACTGGGTCCACCATTGCCATTCGTACGTTTTTAATACCATCTTAAGGGGTGGTCTTTTATTTGATAGTTCGCTAGTATCTTATAATGGAAAATTTACTGGAAAAGTTAAATGAACCGCAGAAAAAGGCGGTGACTCACGAGAATGGGCCGCTTTTGATAGTTGCCGGAGCCGGGACGGGCAAGACTACTGTTTTGACTCGCCGTTATGCTTGGTTATTGCGGGAAAAGGGGTTGAGTACGGAAAATATCGCGGCGGTTACTTTTACGGAAAAAGCCGCGCAAGAAATGGAAGACAGAGTGCTTGAGATGCTGCCGGTGGGTACTTATGATTTTTGGATTCATACATTTCATGGGCTCTGCCAGCGCGTTTTAGAGGATCATGCATTGGAAATCGGTTTACCCAATACATTCAGGTTGGTCAGTGAGACCGATGCCTGGTTGATGCTTAAGCGCAGGTTTGATGAGTTGCCTTTAGACCATTACAGGCCGTTGGGAAATCAGGTTAAATTTTTACAGGCTCTTTTAAGGCATATATCAAGAGCCAAGGACGAGGGTATTACTCCCGACCGTTACGTAGAGTTTGCGGAGAATTGCAAATTAGACGGTGATACGGAAATAGTTCTTGGAGAGCGCAAGAGGCTTAAAGAGTTGGCGGATGTTTATGTGGCATATCAAAAAATATTGAGAGATGAGGGCGTGATGGATTTTGGGGATTTGATTATGGAAACGCTTCGTTTGTTTAAGGAGAGACCCTCGGTATTGCAAAGTTACCGTAATCAGTTTAAGTATTTGTTGGTAGATGAATTTCAGGACACGAATTGGGCGCAGTACGAGCTAATTAAGATGCTGGCCGAGCCGGAAAACAATATTACCGTGGTTGGGGATGATGACCAGGCGATTTATAAGTTTAGAGGCGCGTCGCTTGCCAATATTTTACAGTTCAAGGACGACTTTAAAGATACGGCCACAGTAGCGCTTATTGATAACTACAGGTCGCATCAAGAAGTTTTGGATACGGCTTATAATTTAATTGCCAAAAATAATCCGAATCGCTTGGAGGTATCATTGGCGGATCAAGGATTGAATAAGCAATTAAAAGCATTTTTAGGTGAAGGCGCGCAAGTGCGGGTGCATTGGGACGCGACGATACAGCAAGAGGCGGAATGGGTTGCCGAAGATATAGCGGCCAGGCATTCGGAAAAATTGAGTTGGTCGGATATCGCGATTTTGGTGAGATCCAATGATGATGCTTTGCCTTTTGTGCGAGCATTGGAGCATAAGGGGATACCGTTTAAATTTTTTGCTTTGCGAGGTTTATATACCAAGCCGGTTGTTTTGGATGTGATGGCGATTTTGAGCATTTTGGTTAGGCCGTATGATAATACGGTTTGCTGGAGGTTGTTGAATTTGCCGAGTTTGTCAATTGATAATAAAGCCATAGCGCGTTTGTTGGCCTACGCGGATGAAAAAGGCGTGCCTATGAGCGAGGCATTGGGTCAGACGAAAGTATTCTTACAAAATCAACCCAAACAAGCGGAGAAATTGGATAATTTGGATATGATGTTGGAAAAGCTGAAAGAAACGGCTAAGCGCGAGACACCGCTCGCGGTTTTGCACGCGGTTTTGGATGAAACCGGATATTTAGCTTATTTATTGAAGCGATCGGAGAAGGAAAAAGTGGAGGCTGTGAACTTGCTTAATGAGTTTGTGGCTCGTATTCGGCGATATGAATACTCAACCAATGCGCCGAGTTTGAAAGATTTTATCGATGAGTTGAGGCTGGAAATTGAAAGTGGAGAACAAGGGGCTTTGCATCAAGATGCGGAATCCGGGCCGGATATGGTTAGGGTAATGACGGTGCATGCGTCGAAAGGCTTGGAGTTTGATACGGTGTATTTGGTTTCTTTGGTTGATCAAAGGTTTCCGACACGAAGAAGATCGGATGCCATACCTTTGCCTGATGGCTTGGTGCAGGAACGCTTGCAGGATGGGGATGCGCATTTGGAAGAGGAGCGAAGGTTGTTTTATGTGGCGATGACGCGCGCAAAGCAGAGGTTGATGCTTAGTGGGGCCAAATCATACGGAGGTGTGAGAGATAAAAAGCCATCCGCTTTTTTAACTGAAGCGGGGTTGGATGTTCCAGAAGCGCCGTATCGTGAAGCCGTGGACACGAGCGAGCTTGAGGCACCCGGCGTACAAGAGGTTAAGGATGATGTTTGGAGGGAACAATTCGCGTTAAAACGCAGGTTTTCATTTACGCAGTTGGTGGCCTATAAAAAATGTCCAATGCAGTATAAATTTGCCCATGTTTATCGTATACCCGTCTTGGGCTCTTATCAAAAAAGTTTCGGGCAGTCCGTTCATTTGGCTTTGCAGGTTATTTTGTCCAGACACATGGAAAGAAGCAATGTAAAGCAGGAGAGTTTATTTGAGGCGTCTCCGGCGGGCCCAGATACACAGAGTGGTTTTAAAACAGGTTTGGATGAAGCTTTACAGATTTACGAAGAAAGCTGGATAGATGCTTGGTATATGGACAGAAAGCTTCATGATGAATATTATGCGGAGGGCAAGTTAGCGATAAAAAAGTTTATTGAAAAGTGCCAAGAAGATCCGCCAAAAGTAAAAGCGTTGGAGCAGGGTTTTGATTGGAATTTGGGCGAGCACTCGATAAAAGGCAAAATAGACAGGATAGATGAGTTGGATGATGGGATCGCGATAGTTGATTATAAAACAGGAGAATGGAAAGAGGGTAAAAAAGCCGAATTAATCGATAAGGAGCAGTTGTGGTTATATCAACTTGCATCGGAAGCGAGAGGTGTTAAGGTAAATAAATTGAGTTATGATTATGTAAGATCCGGCGTGATTGAAGAGGTTGTTCTGCTTGAAGGGGAGGATAAGGTTAAATTTCAGGAAACTTTGATTGATCGCATGAATGAGATTATGAAATCGTCTTTCCCGGCAACTCCATCGATGTTTTTGTGCAAGTTTTGTGATTTTAAACACATTTGCGAGTATCGGAAATAAGATAGCAATTACCGCCAAAGACGGTAAAGAGCTAATAGCTGACAGCAGATAGCAATATGCCTTGGCAGTCATTGAAATCAATAATGAATAAATCGCTGGAAAAAGCGGGTATAAGTGAGCAGGTTACGGCTCAACGGGTTTTGGATACGGCTCAAAAAATGCTTGAGCAAAGGTGGGGAGAAGATTTGGCTCGGATGGTAGAGTTTACAACTTTTTCACATGGAAATTTGAACGCTACTTCATCATCATCAGCCGCTATTCAAACATTAAAAACCGAGAGGATAGATTTTATTAATGCGATTAATTGTGAGTTGGGAAAAAGAGCCGTACAGAGAGTGAATGTGAAATTGGTTGGAAGGGCGCATAATCGGTAGAGCGGTAGTTAGCAATTAGCGCGTAGTACACAGTTTCAAATAAGCGTCAGGTGCTAGATTGTGGTATAATGATGGAGTTATGAGTTTTAAATGGTATGCGATATTGATGGGCTTTGGTACGGGTTTGGCTTGGATAGGTTGGATAATCATTTTAAATATTACCAATCCGGATGAGGCGGGGTTTTTGGGTTTGGTTTTCTTCTTTGTAACTTTATTTTTGGCTCTTGTGGGGACTTTGTCTATGTTGGGTTTACTTTATAGAATCGGCATCAGGAAAAGGACGGATATGGTTATGCGAGAGGTTAGGGTAGCTTTTCGGCATTCCATCTTATTAAGTTTTATTGCAATTTTGGCTTTGTGGTTTTCGTCGCAGGAATGGTTAAGGTGGTATACTGTTGTGGGTTTTTTAATGCTTGTAGTTGCCGTGGAGTACGTATTTTTAGTGTTTATTGATGCCGAAAGACGTTGAATACTATATTTGTACAAATTGAAATTGTTTATAGATACAAAAATTAGACGATATCCACTTGCTGGATATGTTTTTTTATGCCTAAATGACAACAATTAATAAGCTAATTGCAATGAAATGTTGGCGTATGGCTTTGGCGGATTCCGTTTTACGTGATGGATTGGCCGGCCTGCTTAATAGCGCCGGCTAAAAAAATATGCTGGAGAAATTTTTAAATCGATTTTCCACGGATATAGGATTGGACTTGGGCACGTCTACGACTTTGTTGTATGCGCAAGGCAGGGGTATTGTGGTAAACGAGCCTTCGGTTGTAGCTATCAATACAAGAAACGGCCAAGTGTTATCTATAGGACATGAGGCAAAATCCATGCTCGGAAAAACACCGCAAAACGTTCAGATGTCCAAGCCTATAGAGCGAGGCGTTATTTCAGATTATGAAGTGGTTGAGAAAATGCTAAAGTATTTTTTTCAAAAAATTAATCGCGAGTATAAATTATTTATTCCCAGACCAAGAGTTGTAATCGGAGTTCCGCTTGATGTGACGGAAGTGGAAAGAAAAGCGGTGGGTGATGTTGTAATGTCATCGGGAGCTTACGATTTTGCTCTTGTAGAAAAGCCATTGGCCGCGGCCATCGGAATAGGCTTGCCGATAGCTGATCCGGTTGGAAATATGATTGTTGATATAGGCGGAGGCACTACCGAGATAGCCGTAATATCTTTAAACGGAATCGTGACGGCTAAAAGCATACCGATTGCCGGTGATGAGATGAATAGAAATATTATTCAATATGCCAGAGATGTGTTTAACGTTCTGTTGGGTGAGCGTGTGGCGGAGGAGGTAAAGATTGCGGTTGGCTCGGCCATTCCGCTTAAAGACAGGATCGAGGTTTCCATGCGCGGCAGGGACTTGCTGTCAGGTTTGCCCAGGGAGATATTTGTAACAGACAGCCAAGTAAGAGAGGCTATAGCAAGGTCGGTTAAATCAATAACGGAACACATTAAGTCGATTTTGGAGATTACTCCGCCCGAGCTTGTGGCAGACATCTATCGCCGAGGCATTACTTTAACCGGCGGCGGGGCTTTGCTTAGAGGGATGGATGAGGCGATACATGAACAAACGGGGATTCCCGTAAGAGTGGTGGAGGATCCGGTGGCAACCGTGGCCAGGGGAGCCGGCATGCTTTTGGAATCCGAAGAAATTTTGAAGGATATAACACTGCCAAAATCGGATCGTATCGTTTAATTATGCAAAGACAATGGAAAACATTAATTATAATTATCGCAATAATTATTTCTATTGTCTTTTTACATGTAACAAGAGTTCTAGTTCCGTTTGAAGAAGCGTTCAGGGGAGTTTTGGCGCCTTTGGGCGCGTTGGTTTCCAAAGTCGGTATTACGGTGCATGATCAGGCGGGCAATGTAGGCGTTGATGCGCAATGCAAAGACAGGATCGATGAGTTGGAAAGAAGGATTGAACATTTAAGCGTAGATTATGTGCAATTGAACGCTCTAAAAGAAGAAAATGCGGTTTTGAGAAAAACATTGGGCTTTGAAGAGCAACAGGGTTATGAATTGGTTATCGCCAATATCATCAGCCGATCAGTGGTTCCCAATCGAGGTTTTTTTACGATTGATCGGGGTAGTAAGGATGGTGTTGAGTTGGGTATGGCGGTTATCTTCGGTGAGGGTATATATGTCGGCAAAGTTACCAGAATTTACGAGAGAACATCGCTTGTCACTTTAACCACGGATCCGGCGAGCCGTGTGGCGATATCCAAACCGGGCGAGCATACGCTTATCGGCTTGGTAGAGGGAGATGGTAATAGGGTGGCTAAAGCGACATTGATACCGCAAGACGAAGTCATCAGCCAAAATGATGTATTGGTGACTTCCGGAACCGAGGAGAAGATACCTCCGGATTTGATAGTGGGTATTGTAAATCAAGTTATCGATCAAACAACGGATCCATTTAAGGAGGCTGTTTTGGAGCCAGTGGTACAGACTGATTATTTGAGTATTGTAGCGGTTTTGATGCCAAAAGTTTTAAATCCGGAGAATTAATATGCGTACCGGCTCTTATATAGCGGTATCTGCAACCGCTGTGACATTGGGTTTATATCAAACCAGCCTTTTGGGCGCTTTGCCGAGTTGGTTTGTTTATATACAACCCGTTTTGTCGATTGTGGTTTTATTCTTTTTATTAAAGCGGCCGCAAGCAGGGTACTTATTGGCGGGCATATCGGGTGTGGTAAGTGACCTTATATCCGCGACTCCTACGGGTTTTAGCACGGCGCGCTTGCTTTTAACGGCCTTGGTTATTGATTTTGCGGCGGATTTTATTATCACAAACAGATCTGTTTACGGAGCGGCGATTTTAATCGTGATTGCCAGGTTGAGCGAGTATCTCTTTTTGGGAGTTGCGTATTATTTTTACATATTCATTCTGGAGAGGGAGCTATTACTGCAAGATGTTGCGACTTACGCAATTATTTTGGGAATGGATTTAGTATTAATAACCGGTTTGTTTTTAAGCACATCGATATTTACAAAAAGGTTTTTGACTATCATACCTTTTGTAAAAAGCAAATATGGCTAATAAACACGATGATTTATTTGGTTTTTGGCCCGAGCAAAGCCCTTGGGGGCTTAAGGTATCAGAAAAGCATGAATCGCAAATCGCGGCCGAAGTCATGTATGAAGATGACGCCACAAAAATTAAAGACAGGGCGGTGTATATGGGTATGTCTATTCCGGTTTCAAGGTTTGTTTATACGGCCGCGGCGATTATCATAATGCTTGTGATTTTGCTTGGCAGGGCTTTTTGGATGCAGGGAATGGAGCATGAAAATTATCAACTTCAATCTGATGCCAACAGGCTTAGAAAGTTGGTTGAGGTGCCTCCCAGGGGTATTATAGTGGACAGGCAAGGAGTTATTTTGGCGGAAAATGAGTCAACCTTTGACGTAACGGTTGTGCCTTTGGATTTGCCGCAATCTGAAAGCCACAGAAACGATATTTATGGAAAAATAGCCAGGATTACCGGAACCGATATCGCCGCGCTTGATGAGGTGGTGGAATCGGCTACCGTGTGGGATGTTAGTGTTCCTTTATTGAGGGACGTGCCCTATGAGCAAGCGGTGCGTTTAAAAATTGCACTTGTTGATGAACCCGCGGTTACGATTCAGCATAGTTTAAAGAGGAAGTATCGCCAAAGCGGAGATGTATTGAGTTTGGCCCATATTTTAGGATATGTGGGGAAAATTTCACCGGAGGAGTATGAAGCAAAGAAAGCGGAAGGGTATTTGAAAACGGACTTGATAGGCAAGGCCGGAGTGGAGGCGGCGTATGAGTTTTGGTTGGCCGGTGAAAAAGGTGAAACGGTAAGCGAAGTGGATGCTTACGGGCAAAAAAAGAGGGTTATGCGCAGCAGGGACGCGGAAAGCGGCCGAGTGCTGGAGTTGGCTTTGGACATGCGATTGCAAAAAGCGGCTGAGCAGTCCGTAAAGCAGGCTATGGTTGATAATAAAGACATCAGTAAAGGTGTGGCAATTGTTATGGATCCGCGGGATGGTGCCATACTGGCCTCAGTCTCTTTACCGGCATATGATAATAATGCATTTGCGGGGCAGGTTTCGAGCACTGTTTACGCCGCTTTATTGGAAGATGAAAATACACCGTTGTTACCCAGGGCTTGGGCGGGTTTGTATCCATCGGGGTCCACCATAAAGCCGGTTTTTGCTTTGGCGGCTCTGGCGGAGGGAATTATTACACCGAATACGACAATAATGTCAACCGGCGGAATATGGGTAAGCAGTCGATTCTTTCCGGATTGGCGGGCCGGCGGGCACGGACTAACCAATGTGCGTAAAGCCATCGCTTGGTCGGTAAATACGTTTTTTTATACAATAGGCGGAGGAACGGATAATTTTGAAGGATTGGGTGCCAATCGTATGGCTGAATGGCTTTTGAAGTTCGGCTTTGGCGAGCCTATGGGGCTGGATGTTCCAGGGGAATATGGCGGACTTGTCCCTACGCCGCAATGGCGAGTACAAAAACGCAACGAGCGTTGGTACATCGGAGATACGTATAATTATTCTATCGGTCAGGGAGATTTTTTGGTTACACCCTTGCAGATAGCGGCGGCTACTGCGCAAATTGCCAACGGCGGACAAAGAATAAGGCCTCATTTTGCTTTAAACAACGAGGCGCATAATGGTTTTACGGCTAGAAATCCATTGGAAATTTCGCAAGAGAAATTGGCGGAATCAGATTATGTTGATGTTGTGCGCGCCGGAATGCGAGACACTATTATGTATGGTTCAGGCCGCAGTTTGTTGAATTTTCCGGTTGCGGTGGCCGGAAAGACGGGTACGGCGCAATGGCGCAATGATAGACCGAATCACGCGTGGTTTACCGCTTTCGCGCCCTATGATGAGCCGAGGGTGGTTGTTACGGTATTGCTTGAGGAGGGTGAGGAAGGCTCGGAAACAGCGATTCCCGTGGCGCGGCAAATTCTGCGGGCATGGTTAAGTTTGGAATCCGGCATGCCATAAATAAATTGACACTAAAATTACCGCAATTTATACTAAGTAAAACGAATTATTCTTGATACGCAGGCCAGATGCTTGCTTTATATTGT
>WJLP01000058.1 GCA_014728435.1 Candidatus Uhrbacteria bacterium | reverse complement strand
GGCAATAACTGCTGAGGCAATCGTAGTTGGCTTGTTCTTGGGTTGTCAGCGTCATGCAAGAATAGCCTTGCGTGGCGGGCGTTTGGCCGCAGACATCGGTTTTGCTTTTCTTGGCTTCGGCTATGGCATCATTTTCGGCTTGCTGGGCGGCATCCTGCTGTTCTTTTAAACTTGTCACTTCTTGTTCGGCCTCGGTGGGCTGATTTAGGAATTCTCCGGGTCCGGGTGCCGTGGGCGGGCCGATATCAACCGTCCAGAGTTTAACGAAAGTGTCGGTAAGTACAAAGGCGAACATGATAAAGAACACACCGATTACACCATAGCGCAAAGTGTCTTTGGCTTTTTGCACACGCTGATCGTTGCCGCCGGCAATTATGTAGGTGACCCCGCCGTAGATAAAGACGATAAGCGCCAAAGCGCCGACAATGCCCAAAAAGGTGTTGATTACTCTTTGAGCGATTATGGTTAAGCTGGTTGTGCCGAGAGGATTAGTAAGTGTGTAGGAAGAGGGAGCGGATTGAGCCGGCGCATCATCGGAGGCCGGCGCCGCCGGTTGGTCGGGGCAGACTTCAGAAATACAGCAACGATCCGTAGAGCCGCAGCCGGGATAGGTGGTTGGGTTGGTTAGCACCATCTCTCCGCCCACGCTGTCGCATTTGGGTTTTTGCGCGATAGGCAGGCATTCGTAGGATAGTTTCGGATTTTTACTGGCCGCTTCGCAGGTGTTGACCCGCTCACTTTTTGGGGTACATCTGGTGATGTTAGCGGGAGGCTCTTCTTCACAACAGCCGAAAACCGGAATATTGGCGCCCAAAGCTTCTTTACCGCAACCCATTAGTTGCTCCCCGGACGGACAACCCTTTTTCGGTGGGCTGATTTGATTTTGTCCGGGCGGGCATTTGCCGGCGTCCGGATCAGCGAGAGACGGAACATACCGATCCAACCCTTCGCAAACATCGGGAAATTGCGCAAAGACCGGTAAAGCAAAGAAAAAACCAAAAACAAAGATACTGATCGGTATGCTGAAGCAAAAGAACTTAATCGCTTTAATATTCATATAACTATAATGCCGTATAACCCAAGGATTCGGCCACGAATGTGACGATTGTCCAGGCCATGATGATTAAGACGATGCCTATCGCGGATTTGATCATGGCGTTGCGGCCCTTTTCAACCCAAGCGGAACGGCCGAAAGACAACAGGTACATGGCGCCGCCCCAAATGAAAGCAATAAGAAAGAGCGCGCCAGAAAGGCCGATTAGAAAATCCGCGACATAGATGCCCTGCTGGACGATATCTTTGAGTTTGCATTTTCCCGTATTGGTACAGCCAACCAAGCGCAAGCCTCCGGGAACGCCGTAGCTCCAATTCTCGGTTGAGCCGGTTTGGGGAACAGCTTGGCTTCCGGATTGCGAACCTTCGGTAGAGTCTGAACCTGTTACATCTTCGCAGATTGGCGCAACACAACAACCAATAGTCGGTCCTGCGCAATCCGGATATATATCATCATCATTAACCAATTGTCCGCCTGTGTCTTCGCATGCGCTCTTTTCGTTCATTGGCATGCACATGTATGATTTTTGCGGATCAAAATCATTACCATCCGCTCCACATTAGGCTTCACTGCTTACAACAGGTACACAATCGGCGGCTTGTGCCGTAGATATGGATAATAAAAAACAGGTAGCCAAAGTCGCTGTAGCAAGATAAAGTTTATACTTTTTACTTTTTAACATAGGGACTATCTACCGGGATTAAGGATTTTGCGGCTCACGTAGTGTTTGGTCCACTTTTTGCTGGGCGGTGCGTAAGATTTTATCCCAATCCCCTTCTTCGGCTTCTTTAATGTCTTCGATAAGTTTTGCCATTGCCTCCTCCATGGCTTCAGGGTCATAACCGCGGTACCAAGAATCCGCTGTTAGGATTTGCGAGGCAAAGACGCCCAGATCTTCGTCGTCGAGATAGTTTTCGATAAGCGAACGATGAGCCGGCGGCCGGGACGCGCGATCGAGATACTGCTGTTCGTTTTCTTCTTCGATGAGATAGTTGAGGAAATTCCAAGCGGTTTCGCTTTCTTCAGACTTTTTGCTTACAGTCCAGAGCCAATAGTTGGCATAATTAACTTCCGGGTTGCCCTCGATTTGCGGCAAGCGAGCGATGGAGAGGTTGAGCTTGGGTGCGCGGGCTTTGATAAGCGGGATGTGGTAGGAATAACCGAAGAAATAGGCGAGACGACCTTGCACAAAGGCATCGAGCGAGTTGGGCATGTCTTCGTTCCAGGAATAGATTTCTTTGGTTTCATCCGCGAAATCGGTGTAGAAACGCAGAGCCTGAATAGCCGGGAGTTCGTTGCGGGTCGCGGCAAGCTCTTCGGGCATGAGAGAGAAAGTGGGGAAGCCTTCGTCGGTGGCCATTTGCGTGCCGTTTTGCATCATCAGGATTGAGATGATATCGGTGGCGCGTTCCACATTTTCCGTGGTGCCCAAGGCGGCGCCGGCTTGCAGGATCTCGCCGTCGGTGTCGATGCTGACCAGGCGGTTGATGGTGGCTTGAAAAGCATCCCAAGCCGTGGGTATAGTGGGTATGCCGGCCGTGTTTAACATGTCGCGGTTAACAAAAAGAGCGAGCGTGTCCACAGACATGGGAAGGCCCATGATTTTTTCTTCCAAAAACGGGCGATCGCCTTCCGCGGCGGTGTTGATGAGGCGCACGGCATCTTTGTAAACAACGTCCGGATAAGCTTGTTTGAGTTCGCGCAAGGTGATGCTTTTTTCATTTTGCAAAACCAAGGTTTCCGAGCGATTGGTATAGCCGCCTTCGACAATGGTATAAACCATTTCGGTAAAGGCGGGCATGGGCTCGATTTTGGATATGTATTTGCTGACCCAAGTGTTGTGGATGAGGAAGATGTCCGGACCGCGGTCTTCGGCAAAAGCGTTTATCAGCAAATCTTCGTATTCTTCGAGGCGAAAACGTTTGTAGTTGATTCTGACATGCGGATGGGCATCTTGATAAGCCGTGATAAGCGGAGAGTAAGCGTCGCGATCGTCCACAACAGCCCAGATTTCGAGCTGTTTGGGCTCCGCGGCCTCCCTGGTGGCTTGGTCGGGACCTTTGGTACAGCCCTGGCCGGATAGCACCAAACTGGCCATTAAAACAATGAATGCGCGATAGAAAAAAGACCTCATAGTAATTTGAGGATATTATAGCACAATCTGAACCTTGATTCACATGATTCAGAGATTTGCTTGATTATCTGAATTTTTTATGAACTCTTTTGAATTCAAGGCTTCTGCCCCCAAAATTTACCAATAAGCCGACTTCGATTTTATAAGCTTCTAAATAATTTAGTGCCTGAGCCAGGTGAACATCCTCAAGAGCGGTAAGAGCCTTTAGCTCAACCATGACAGTTTCTTCAACAAAAAAATCGACCCTCCTGGTTCCGACCTTATAATTTTTATATATAAGCGGCAACTCTTTTTCTCTTTCGAATTTTAAGCCCTGCAAGTTCATTTCTACGGCCAGCGCTCTTTGATATACAACTTCTTGAAAACCATTCCCCAGGGATCGATGAACAGTCATAGCGCATCCGATAATTTTGCATGTAATATCTTCATGCGTCATATAATCGTGTTAATCAAATAATCGAGCGAATCGTGGTTCAGACAGCTACTCTAAAATACACAACATCACCATCTTTGACGATATATTCTTTGCCCTCGATGCGGACTTTGCCTTTTTCTTTGGCGCCGTTCCAGCCGCCGTGGGCGACGAAGTCTTCGTAGGTTGCAACTTCGGCGCGGATGTAGCCTTTTTCAAAGTCTGTATGGATGACTCCCGCGGCTTCAGGGCCGGTTGCTCCACGGCGGACTGTCCAGGCACGGGATTCGAGTTCGCCCGAAGTGAGGAAGGTGATTAAGTCGAGTGATTTGTAGGCGGAGACGATAAGTTCATCAAGACCTGAGCGTTCTTGGCCGACAGCTTCCAAGTATTCTTTCTTTTCGTCTTCGTTCATGTCGAGGAACTCTAATTCCATTTTGGCGCAGATCGGAACAAATTCGTACTTCGTACTTTGTACATCGTACATCGTACTGATACTTTCTTTCCAAGAGGTGGATTGGAGTTGATCTTCGGAGACGTTTAGGGCGTAGATCATTGGTTTTAGAGTTAGAAGTGATAATGACTTCATAGCTTTGAGTTCGTCTTCGGTCCATTCGAGATTGCGCAGAGGTTCGCCTTTGGCGAGGGATGCTTTGGCGCGTTCCAAGGCGGGGACCAATACGGACAAATCCCCCCCACCCCCTTTGACAAGGGGGCCTTGTGACTTAAGCTGTTTGCCAGCTGTTTCGAGGCGTTTATCTACGACGGCTAAATCGGCGAGAGCAAGTTCGATGTTGATTGTTTCCATGTCGCGAGCCGGGTCGATTTTGCCATCGACGTGGATGATGTCGTCATCTTTAAAGACGCGGAGAACTTGGACGATCGCATCTGTGTCGCGAATGTTGGCGAGGAATGCGTTGCCCAGCCCCTGACCCTCGGCGGCTCCGCGGACTAGGCCGGCTACATCGACGAATTCGATTGTGGTTGGGACGATACGGCCGGAGTGGGAAATATCGGAAAGAGGTTTAAGGCGCTCATCCGGAACTTCGACGATGCCGACGTTTGGGTCGATTGTGCAGAACGGAAAATTAGCGCAGTCTACAGCTTTTTTGGTGATTGCGCCAAATAATGTTGATTTGCCCACGTTTGGCAGGCCGATGATTGCTATTTTCATATCATGTAGCATGTAACATATAACATGTAACATAAAAAGGCAAAGATTTTGACTTTATACAGGGAATAATTATTGTTATGTGCTTTGAGATGCGGGTTATGTGATGATGGATTGACACGGAGTGTTTTTTATGGCAGTTTTATTGACTATTTTCTGCTATACTGAAAATAAGGACCTTAGACAACCTAGGAGGCAAAATGCACAGCTCACTCTACCGGTGCCTGATATTGCTGTTTTGCCTTATGGCAGGCTGCGCAATAAATCAAGGCGACTTCCAAAACTATCAACCGGATACACAATCCTCAAACCAGGATGAGCAAATCTGTTCTCAGATGACTGATCTGAACAATGAGATCGAAAAGCCCAATTATGTTATTTTGACCCGTGCAATGTTTGCAGAGCGGTTAATGGATTTTGTCACTGAACATAGCGAGAAATATACAATCAAGATTTTGGTTGCGGATGACTTTGTGCAAAATAACACGAGCCTTGATGTTGCGGAGCAAATCCGAACCAGGCTTGGCATGGAATATGAAGTTGATAGTGAAAACTATCTGCTGATTGTTGGCGCGCCTGATACGGAAAAGCAAAATGAACTTTGCCACAGTTTGGATCACGCTTGGGAAATTCCCACGCGTTATGTTCCATTCTTGGGCGAGGATACACAGCCTATTTTGGATAAAAACTTTATTCCAACGGATCAATACTACGCCAGCGTAAACGAACGCTGGGATACCGGCGAATTTGAGTGGATGAAGCGGTTTACTTTTAGCGCAGATTACTTAGTTGGTAGAGTGCCGGTTAAGACAGTCGAAGAGCTTGGTGCGTGGACGCAGAAGAACAAAGATTACCGCACGCCCGAAGCGCCTCGGCACAGCATCTTTACAAATGATGCTTGTACACAGCCTAATGCCAAATTCCCGCAAGACTTCTTAAATGGTTTCTTGTCGCAGTACACTCATTCTATGAGTTTTCATAGATGTGTTGGTGATGATGGCGGGAACATTTCTGATTTTGGTAATGCTGATCAGGCTGACTTTATCTCGGTTTACAGCCATGGCAACAGCCAAGCAGTTGTTGCCGGAAAAAAAGGTTATAGCCTGCTTGCGGAGAGTGCTGACTTTGAGAAACCGCCGATTATCTTTGCCCATGCATGCGATACCGCGGCTCCGGATTTGGAAGAAGGTTCGCTTGGAACGAATTTGATTAGGATGCCGAACGGAGCACTGGCTTACGTTGGCTACACCAGATCCAATACAAGCATCATTCATCCTTTCTGGGAGCAGGTCTTTTTGGATGATGGACTCACATTAGGTAAAGCGGTTTACGCGAGCAAGCAAAAATTGTTTAGCCACAAACTGCCCAAGCCTGATGAAATTAACGACTGGTTTGCCCTAACACTTTTCGGAGATCCTTCGATCAGACTGACCGAGCCGAGGCAAACTCTGGAGTTAGGCGCGCAGACGCTGCAAGGCAGTGAGCCGATTACCGTTTGTGCTGATATTGCGACAGGCGCTGATTCGGGAAATGCAGAGAT
>WJLP01000057.1 GCA_014728435.1 Candidatus Uhrbacteria bacterium | reverse complement strand
GCGTTGTGACGTAGAATTTTTTGTCCATAATGTAGCTAGAATAGCTTATAATCGCCAAACTAGTCAAAGCTGACAGCGGGTCGCAGAAAGTAGTCCATTTTTACATCCTATTCGCTATCAGCTATTTGCTATCAGCTGCAAATACCTTGACAAAAAGTTGAATTTTTGCTAAGTTGATACGTTCTTTTGGCAAAAGGAGGATTGGTGAGCAGTTCACATCTCGAAGAAAGTTCGGAGGAAGAATGACGGGCGCGCAAATCTCGAATATGCTTCGTGAGCTGGGTTTGGGACAAGGCGAGGAAGCGTTTTTCGACTTTGTGAGCAGGGTGCCGGAGATGCCGGAATTGGAGCTGGTCAATGACGGCTTCATGCTGGTGTACGGTGATTTTGCCACAATTCACGTTTTCGAGTTTTGTGGCAGAATCATGGCCGGACGTGAAACACCTTTTCAGTCGGTAACGGCTGAGATTTACGAACAGCGGCAAGCTACCATGCTGTTCTTGCGCGTCATGCGCCAGCTCTTGGCGGCGTGACATCTAAAAGAACCCCACTCGGGGTTTTTTACATTTAACCTTTTCCAACCTAATCGTATTTTGCGATTATGCTTTTCCTTAGATTATAGAATCAATTATTAAACAAATTTATTGATGGGCTTTGCCGTAGATCCAAGAGATGATGACGATAGCACCGCCAACCATTCCCAGTATCATGTCGGTCATTGTATCGAAAAGATTGTATTGCAAGTGCCAGCCTAAAAACACATCGGCGGAAAATTCGGCGAGCTCCCAGAGCATGGCGGCAAAGCTGACCAGTGAGATGAGGATGAATCCGCGTAAAATGTGGCTTTTAAAAATGATGCTCTTACGGCGTTCAAATGCGTTTATAAGCTGAATCGCTGTTACGGCGATGGCCATGCCGCCGGCAAAATGCATGGGAACATCCAAGTTTGGTATCAGAAGATAAAAATTGAAATTGATGGCAAAAAGATGCAATAAAAAAATTATTATCGGAGGGATGAATGCGGTAATAAACTGCCAATTATAGTTTTGCTTGGATTTGCCCCTCATATTTTAGTATTTAATATCTATTCCGCATCAAAATTTTACTATATTAAGGCATGCGGGATCTGAGCGTAGGAGTAAGTTCGTTGTTCAGAATTCGGAGTTCAGCCGCGTCCGCCACGCTTCGCTGACGATTAAGATACAATTTTATTATACCAGATTTACATTAAGCGTTCCATTGGGTTTTTGTGCAAGGTGCATTTTTACCTCCTAATTTGATAATTTTAATTTAAACGAATATGTCAAGTAAAAAACCACCCTTCAGGGATGGTGAGGTATAGTCTTTTCTTTGATGTTCAAACTTTCGCAATTGGGGCAGTTGTTTTTACTGCCATCGAATACATAGCGGCATTCTACGCAATAATACGTTATCGGCAAGTTGTTTTCGATGCAGTGCCGAATTTTGCTTGCCGCTACGACGGGATCAGCTTTTTTATCCTCGCGGTTGCTCATCAATCCCCCTTGGAAAGAACCAAATAAAAGATAAATGACTTTATAATTGTCGTCAAATTTGAAAATCAACGACTAAATTGATAATAGGCTCGGTGTTGACGAGTTGCTTTTTTTGCTGTAAATACTTTAAAGCACATTGCAGAATAAACATTGCGCCGGAGGGGAAAAATGTACACGATAAAAGACGTAATGGATACATGTCGCAGAGCAGAGTTGGGAATGAGATATTTTGGCTGTACCGATGCATGGCGTATCAAATACTTAAGTCTGGTTAACGAAGTAGGAACGGCAATTGCTCGGGATGTCGCGGAAAGCAGGGAGATTGTGGACCTTTCATCGCAAGTTAGGCTTGGGCCTTTGGGCAATTTTGCCTATTTCAATTTACGCACGTTTATCAAACGAACTTCGCGAGCCAATCGCGAATCCCTGTTTTGAGCGGGGATTTTTTTTATTGTTGATACTTTTTCGGTGCCAAGATGATGACTGACTCCCCTTTTAAGCCTGTATAAAAAAACGGCCAATAAAGGCCGAGGTTGCGCTGAAACGCGAGGTTGGCTATTGGCACATGAGCAAGTAGGCTGGATCGAGGTCGATGCTCATGAGAGCCGGCGCTCCGGGGAAAGGAGGCTGACCGGGGTCGGGACGCGGAATGAGCGGCGAGCCCGAACAAAGGGCGTAGAGCTTGCCGTCATGCACGGCGGCGGCGACGGGACCGTCGCAGGCGCTGCCATCCATGATTTCCACGATGCCATCGCAGGGGCGGTACGGATTCAAGAAGCCAACTTGATGGCCGCCGTTTGTGGTGGCGAAAGTACCCTTGCGCAAGATGCCGCAGTGATCCTGCGCGATGTCGTCGAGATAGGCCGAGGTATCGTACATGCTTTCGACGTTACCGGGTTGGCCGAATTCGTCGATGAAGATTTCTCCGACTTGGCCGGTTGTGACATTGCTGAAGACCAGCGAATCGAAGAGAATGCGACCGCTGTCTTGAATGCCATTGACCCCAAAGGGCGCGGGCGGACCGCCGGGCACGGGAATGTAGTTGGGGTCGGGCGAGGTTTCCGGGCCGCTGAACCATGGGAATGCCGCGCCGCCTGTGACAGGGCCGGCCCAGATGAAGCCCATGGGGTTTGTCGTGTCGGCCGAATACCACATGCCGTTTTTGACCACCAGGCCGTTTAGGCCCGCCATTTGCAGGCTTTGTACGCCGACGAGCTCGGTAAAGCTCGTTCCGTCGTACTTGTAGACCAGCGATCCGGTGGGCGGACCGTTTTCGTTCAGGAAGGCGAGCGCTCCGATGATGTCATCGCCGCTGAAGTCGATACCGCTTGCAAACGCGCCGATCGAAAACGGAATCGGGATATTGCTTTGCGCGCCGGTTTGGAGGTTGACCTTGATGAGCTCGGCGCTTGGCGGCCCTTGCTGGGGTAGGATTGTGCTCGAGACGTAGGCGTATGCCGTTCCTTCTTCCACGCGAATGCGGAAGTTTTCCGGAACTTGCCCCATGAACGGATTGAAGGGGGCTACGAGTTGAGGCGTGGCGCCTTGTGCTACAGGTGAGTAGTTCGGCTGAAGCATTCCGGGCGCGATGATTTCTTGCTCCGCTTGGCCGATCGCCTCTTTGTCTTTCGGCGCTTCGGCGGAGCATGCGGTGAATACGGCGAGGGTTGTTACCAAAGCAGGGATACGACGCATCTTGCACTCCTTTGCCCATAGGGCAATTTGGCTCAACATCTGCCAATTAGAAACGAACACACCAGCATTATTGCCAGCGCGCGGCAATTTTAATATAAGGCACAGATTTGGTCAAGAGTTTGAATATAAAAAAATACTGAGATTCTAGCTCTGATACTTTTTCGGTGCCAAGATGATGACTGACTCCCCTTTTGCGCTGGAGTTTTTAACGTCGATTAAAACTTTTTCGATATGCCCGCGATAGATGGTTTCGTAGATTTTGGTCATCTCTCTTGCTACGCAAATCATTCGTACATCGTACTTCGTACTTCGTACAAATTCGGACATTTGCTCTAAAGCTTTGACTAAGCGGTGGGTTGATTCGAAAAAGACGACAGCTTCGTCACGGTTGACCACATCTTTGAAAAATGTTTGACGGCCTTTTTTTGTTGGCGCGAAGCCTAAGTAGGTAAATTTTTCCATGGGAAAACCGCAGACGGAGATGGCGGCTGTGAGTGCGGACGGGCCCGGGATTGGGCTTACGAGCAGGCTTTCTTTTAGAGCCTCGGCTACCAACTGACCTCCGGGATCGTTTACTCCGGGAGTGCCCGCATCGCTGACATAGGCGATATTTTCATCCTTTTTTAATTTATTGATGATTGAATGAATTTTTTTTGCATCTGAATGTTGGTGTAAAGATTGAACGGGTTTTTTGATATCATAATAATCCAAAAGTTTTTTTGTGACTCTGGTATCTTCGCAAAGAATGAGATCGGCTGTGCCAAGAGTGTCCAAAGCGCGTTTGGAGATATCGTTCAGATTACCTATTGGTGTGGCGACTATGTGCAGCATAATTAGTTGAAAGTTTATAAAGTAACAAGTTGCAAGAGTGCTTTAAATAACTCTTGATAAACTTGTAACTATTTTCTTTATGAACTCTTCCAGTTTAACCGATTTAATGCGTTTTTGATAGGTGTATGGTAAAATGAAAAGTATTAACATGAAGTTATTTAAGTTATTAAGCCCAATATCGATAGTCATTTTGGCAATCGCCATGTTCGCAGTGTTTGGTAACGGTTGCACGGAACTTACGGATAATCAGACAACTTTGCCAGGTGAAGATGGCGATTTTCAGAAAAAACAATCAAGCATCCCAATATTGGATATAATTGAGCCGGGATTGGCCACAACAACAAGAGCCGAATCAATGATTGTAAAAGGTGAAACCGATCAGGAAAAAGTATATGTGGCAAATCAAGCGTTTGATGTGATAAATGGTGAATTCGCGGCGCGCGTGGACCTTAAACCGGGTTTGAATATAACAACGATCGAGGCGGGAAACGGGTTCACAACCACAACAATCAATCTGCAAATAATTAAAAATTAATATGAATCATAAATATTATTACCTTTTACTTATTCCGGTTTTTGCGTTTGTCGCGGTAGTCGCGGCAGGTTTTTGGTATGCTCATCAAGGCACGAAGACCGATACTCAACAGACCGAGTATAACGGCGAGCAACCGTATATCCATCCAGTTGAAGCGAAAGATCCGGATTCTTATGAAGCGCGTATTGAGCGTTTGCAAGAGGCTGTGCAAAAATTTCGTAACGCTAAATCATTTAAGGCGAAAATCGAGGAGAATCGCGATGAAGGCAAATTACGCAGTGAGCTAGCTTACGTGAAACCGTTGCGCTTGCAGGCAACAATCACACTAAACAGCAATAATTCTTTTGAAATAATTATTGTTGGTGAAACCTCGTACGCGCGTTATCCGGAAGATGATTGGAAAATGACCAATGATAAAATCATCCGCGAATTCGGCAGAAAATTTTTCGAGTCAATGCTAAGTCAAGACGCTGATATTACATCATTTGGCATAGAGGAAGACGCTAAATTTGATATTCGTGAAAATGCACTTGACGAATGTCTGAAATATTCAACTTTTTATGAACTGGACGGCAATACTTATCCGATTTCATTATGCGTTAACGATGCCGGTGAATTGGTACGGATTACCAAAACAGATGATGAAGGCGAGGTTATTACGGAGATAACCGAATACAATAAATTTTTTAACATTGAACGGCCTATGTTGCCGTTGTTGGAGCATACAATGGAACTTATTATCCTTGACGAGGAAAATTCCAGCCGTAACGAGTGATTTATTCGGTTGATTCTGTAACTATCAGATTCGGGTCTTGTTTTCTGCCTATACGCAAAGTCCAGAGCAAGAAAATGATTATATAAATGCCGGAAAGAATTTGCACGAGAGCTATATTTTGTTTTGTGGCGATAATAAAGATCAGGCCGCAAAAGCCAACAAATATTATAGGTAAGAATTTATGAATATCCGTATCGATTGGTTTGTTCCAAGGGCGAAGGATCATCATTCCTGCAAAAGCCGCTATAAAAGCGGTGATAAACCAGCCTAAAAAAGCGGACAAAGGAACGCCTAAAATCGCCCCTTGCACGAGCCAGGTTACAAGGCCAAAGGTTCTTGCAATGGGTTCAATGATCAGCGAGAGGATCATGGTCAAAAGAGCGGTATCGAAAGCCCAGCCAAAAAGAATTTTGGGGTCGTTTAGTGCAAGACCGGGTTTTTTTAGAATAAGTAAGCCGCCAATGATCGCACTCCAAAATATGGGCAAAGGCCAAGGTACTTTTTGCCATTGCCAGCCTAAGATGTCATGGAAAATAACCATACCAAAGGGCCAGCTCCTTTGAGCATTGAGTAGCATAGCAAACCAAATGACCCCAATGATTCCCAATGTCGCCAATAGGGCGCGCCAATAGCCGAATATCCTGCCCATCATAATAAAAATAAAAAAAGCCGCTATACTCGCACCGATACCAAAGCCCCAGAAGCTCGTGACTCCGATATCGGCTGATATAATGCCGTAGATAGCCCAGACTATTAAGGCTAATAATAGAGAAAATATAACTGAAGCGAATCTCGCTTTTTTGTTTTTTGCCATAAGAAGTTATACACAATGGAATAAATCATACTAATATTACGAGATATGCAAAGACTTGTCATGCGTTTTGTTTCATGATACAAATATTAGCACTCAATAGATTAGAGTGCTAACCATATGATACCCCAAAATTTTACTACAAAAAGCCAAGAAGCGTTGGCCTACGCGCATCAATTGGCTACACAAAACGGACAACAATCACTGGAACCGATCCATCTTTGTGTGGCGCTTTTGGAACAGGAGGGTTCGGTAGTGCCGTCAATTTTAAAAAAATTACAAGTTGACATTGCCGCCCTAACAGGTGAAATGGAACAGCTGCTAAGCAAGGTTCCTAAGGTATCCTCCACTCTGGGCGGAGGCGTAGGCCAAATATTTTTTGGTCAACAGACCGCCAGGGTGCTGGTTCAAGCGGAAAAAGCGGCCGGGTATTTTAAGGATGAGTTTATTTCAACCGAGCATTTACTTTTAGCTTTGGCGGATCATCCATCCGAGGTTTCCGCTATCCTAAACAACCACGGCGTTACAACGGATTCGATTTTGAAGGCTTTAAAGGATGTACGCGGCAGTGCGGTTGTAGATAGCCCGGAACCGGAGAGCAAATACCAAGCTTTGGAAAAATATTCCAGAAACCTAACCGAACTCGCCAAGCAAGAAAAATTGGATCCGGTTATCGGGCGCGACGACGAAATCAGACGTGTAATGCAGGTTTTATCTCGCCGTACTAAAAATAATCCTGTTTTAATTGGTGAAGCCGGGGTTGGTAAAACGGCAATTGTGGAAGGGTTGGCCCAGCGAATAGTTTCGGGAGATGTACCTGAGGCGTTAAAAGATAAAGATTTGGTGTCTTTGGATTTGGGATCACTGGTTGCGGGCACCAAGTTTCGCGGTGAGTTTGAAGAAAGGTTAAAAGCTTTGATCAAAGAGGTTCAAGACAGCGGCGGAAAAGTGATTTTATTTATCGACGAATTACACACTTTGGTTGGCGCCGGCGCAACAGGAGAGGGCGGGGCAATGGACGCATCCAACCTGTTAAAACCGGCGTTAGCTCGGGGAGAATTGCGCGCTATCGGCGCGACTACGATAAAAGAATATCGCAAGCATATCGAAAAAGACGCGGCCTTAGAGCGCAGATTTCAACCGATTATGGTTGAGGAGCCCAGTGAAGAGGATGCTATTACCATATTGCGCGGAATTAAGGATAAATATGAGTTGCATCATGGGGTTAGAATCACGGATAATGCTTTAATCGCGGCTGTAAAATTATCGACCAGATATATTTCGGATAGGTTTTTGCCGGATAAGGCGGTTGATTTGATTGATGAGGCGGCTTCGGCGCTTTGCATGCAGATTGGATCCATGCCTGAGGATTTGGATCGCATTAAGCGCGAAATGATTACTTTGGAAATCGAAAAAAGGTCTCTTAAAAAAGAAGATGATAAAGATTCCAAAGAAAGGTTAAAAGAAGTTGAGAAGCATCTGGCCGAATTGCGCGAACAATCCGATGAGCTGGAGCTGGCATGGAAAGCGGAGAAAGAAATCTTGAATAAGATTCAAGAGAATAAAAAGGAAGTTGAAGAACTGAAAAACCAAGCAGAGATAGCTGAGCGCGGTGGCGATTTGGACAAAGCATCGGAGATTCGCTACGGAACAATCCCCGAAAAAGAGGCTCAACAAAAAGATTTGGAATCCAAATTAAAGAAGATGCAAGGAAAAAGAGGTTTACTGCGTGATGCTGTTACCGAAGAAGATATTGCCACTGTTGTTAATCGCTGGACGCATATTCCGGTATCGAGAATGTTGGAGACAGAGGCTGAAAAATTGGCTAAACTGGAAGATGAATTACATAAAAGGGTTGTGGGACAAGAAGAGGCTGTTTCGGCGGTTGCCAATGCGATAAGAAGGTCAAGAGCCGGTTTGGCGGAGCCCAAAAGACCGATCGGTTCATTCTTGTTTTTAGGCCCTACGGGTGTGGGTAAAACGGAGCTGGCCAAAGCATTGGCAGAAGCTATGTTTGATAATGAACAAGCTATTGTAAGGCTGGATATGAGTGAATACTCGGAAAAGCACGCCATCGCGCGCATGATCGGGTCGCCGCCGGGCTATGTGGGCTATGATGAAGGCGGGCAGTTGACTGATCGTATCAGGCGCCAGCCTTATTCGGTGATTTTGCTTGATGAGGTTGAAAAAGCGCATCCCGAGGTATTCAATACACTGTTGCAAGTATTGGATGATGGCAGAATGACTGACGGCAAAGGCCGAACAGTGAGTTTTAAGAATACGATTGTGATTATGACATCCAATTTAGGTTCTGATGTGATATTACACGACGGCGCGCACGGCGGTGTTGTGGGTTTTAGCGATGTTGGATCGAGTGACGCTATCAGTAATGAAGAGACGAGAACCAGAATACTTGATTTGTTAAAAGAAAGTTTTAGGCCGGAGTTTTTAAACAGGATTGATGCAACGATTGTGTTTCACGCATTATCCAAAGACAATTTGCAACAGATTGTTGATTTGCAATTAACAGAAGTTGCCAAACGTTTGGCCGAAAAGAAAATTCAAGTTAAATTCAGCGATAAGGCCAAAAAATTTCTTGCTGAAAAAGGTTATGATCCGGCATATGGCGCGAGACCGCTTAAGCGCGCCATACAAGATTTGGTACTTGATGAATTGTCATTAAGAATCATAGAAGGAAAGCTTGAGGAAGGATCGAAAGTTAATGTTGACGTGAAAGGAGATGAGTTGCAAATTTCGAACCGCTAAGCGCCGATGAATACTAAATTGCCAGACGAAAAAATCAGCACTCAGATGCAGTGCTGATTTTTTAGTCCTCGCCGGGATTTATTTTTTCTTTTTTATATCTTTGGAAGCTGTTTTGTATTCTTTTTCCACATCCTTCCATTTGCTTAACAGATATTCTTTGACTTCGGGAGCCTCACTAGCGGCAATATCTTTGGTTTTGGTGTAATAAGCCAAAACCTTCTTAACAGCATCTTCGTAGTTCTCCTTGGTGAGCTTCTTTTTTTTGTTTAATTCTGAGGTAAGCTTTTTTTGCATGGCCAAAGCCTTTTTTTCGGCTTTTTCCAGCATTTTTTTACCTTTGGGCGTATTCAAGTAGTATGCCGTGCCAACGGCCAATGCCGCGCCGGCTACCAATCCGGCCGCCAGAAAACCTTTGCCATGAGACTCCTCTTTTTTGGAAGCGGTTTTCTTTTTGGCCGGAGCCTTCTTCTTTTTGGTTGCCATAAATAAAATATTAATTACTAATAGTTAAATTATAAACTCTAGATTATTATAACATACAATGGCGCTTAGTCGATAGCGGCGCCGTAATGGGACTCGGTTATTTGCTAAGGATTTCTTGGACGCGTTGCTTGCTATCTTCCACTCCGGGTTGATTAAACGGATTTACATGCATGAGTAAGCCGGTCATGGCAACCGCGATTTCAAAGAAGGTGAATATTTCGCCGATCGCGGATTCATCGATTTTTTTCAAGTTTAAGATGCCGACCGGTTTATTTTGTTCCGCAAGAGCTTGCGCTGTGCCTTGGGCGGCGGCGCGCATGAGATCGGCGAAGCTTTGGTTTTTGGCATAAGCCAGTTTTTCCAGTTTGGCAATGTCTTGAGAAACTTTGAGCTTGGAGCTGAACATCGAAACGGTTAAGAAAGTATAAACTTTGTCATCAGGACCGTCTTGGTAAAGCTGAAGTTGGCTGTGTTGATCCGTGGGGCCGAGCGCGGCAACGGGCGTAGGGCCGATGACTGGGGATTTACCAAGTGATTCGGCCCAAATTTGGCGGTACCACTTCCCTATTTGTTCTAAAGCCGCGGCATAGCTGAATAAAACATGTATATTGCGCCCTTTGGCGCTGTGAGCCGCGTGATGGGCCGCGAATTGGTCGATCATGTGCGAAGTGCCGCCGAATTTTACCCATTCATCGCGGAGTTTTTTTGCGCTCGCGAGGACTTTGTCGATGTTTACTCCGGCTATGGCCAAGGGGAAAAGCCCGACAGATGTTAGTACCGAAAAGCGGCCGCCTATATTTTGCGGCACGGGTAGTGCGGCATAGCCTTTACGGCGGGCAAAATCGAGCAACGCGCCGGATTCGGGGTCGGTTGTGCAAATGATTGCCTTGGCGGCTTTTTTGACGCCCACGGCTTTTTCCAGGCGTTCTTTGGCGGCAAAGAATACGCTCATGGTCTCCAGCGTGCCGCCGGATTTGCTGATGACGTTGATCGCAGTTTGCTTCCAGGGTATTTGTTCAAAGACGGCATTGATTTCGTCGGGATCCGTGGTACTGCCGGCAAAATGTATTTGTGTTTTTTTGCCACTCGTTCTTAAGGCATATAATGCGGCGCGCGCGCCCAAATCAGACCCGCCGATGCCTATAACCAGCAGATGTTTATACTTAGCGAATTGTTTAACCGCATCTTTAATTTCTTTGACATGCTTTTTATTATCCAAAATACTTAACCATCCTTGTTCGCCGTTTTTATGCAAGGACATCAATTCTCGGCGCGCGTCCATAATTTCACCGGGCGCGATTTTATCCGACGCCTTGAGATTGGCGCGCATGTTTTTATCCGTATAGGTTAAAATCATATAATGATCCGTTGCGTTAGTCCGTATCTTCGTTTTTGGGGTAAGTGCTTATGATTGGGCTGTAAGTGCCGCAACCGTCATTTTCTTTGATACAGACGCGAAAGTAATATTCTTTTTCGGGGTTGAGGTCTATCCACGTAAATGAGTATGATGCTTCTCTTTCCAATTCGTGATAATACTCGGTGGGGTATGAAATATCATCATCACCGGAGAGCATGACTATGTAGCCGTCGGGCGCCTCCAACTCATGCGTGTCCCAGCTCATATAGATTTCACCCGCCTCTTCACCGGGCGTGACCGCGATATCAATGGCACCGGTTTTCTTTTTCTTTTCGGAATCGGAGGTTTGCTCCGGATCATTGGGAGATTCACCTTGGGGAGTCTCTGCAGTGTTTTCGTCGTTCATAAGCGTACCGGTTGTAGATTCGCCGTTTTCCATGGCATCGTCCGTGGATGTGGCAATTTCTTCCTCTTTTGGCTCTTCCGGCTCCTCCAGATCTCCGCATTCACCTTTGTACAAGGCCCAGACTTCGCAGACGGTGCCGTCGGGGAGTTCGCAATAGCCCTCCGTGGTACCGGCTAATGTTTTCTCCATCGTGAAATTACCGTTACGGTTCATGCAATAAACCGTGGCCGGGTTGGATAAAGCGGTATCTTCGGCCATTTTGGAATCGCCGTAATTTTCATCTTCAACCGCTTGTTCTTGCAAAGCGGGCTCGGGTTGCGTTTGAGGCTCATCACCGGCAAAAGGGTTGCAACCGGCTCCAAAAACCAATATAGCCGCAAGCAACGGTAAAAAGTGGTATGTTTGCATATACATCTGTTTTATTTTAGCACAATATTTAAAAACTAAAACAGCCGCGCATGTGCACGACTGTTTGTAAGTTTATTTGATATGAACTATTTTTAATCTGCCTTTATAATTCCAACCTCTTCCAAAACGTCCCTGAATTGCTCAGCGGAAAGCAGTGAGGTGGTTGAAGCCGCAATTAAACTGCCGCCGGCAACGCAGACCGAGGGATCGCCTTGCTGTAAGTATTCAAAACCCTGGCGAGGTGTTTTCCATTTTTGCAATTTTGCCTTTTCCTCATCTGTAATTATGCCATTTGAACGTTTTTCTTCCAATTCGGCCATAATAGGCGCTCTCAACTCCGCTTCAGCTTGATTTAATGGAGCTTCTAAAAATTTTAAGTCAAATCGACCGGCTGTATCGGGTTTGATGCCTATGTCGTAACAATCGCCACCGTGCTCCCGATCTTGACCGGCGAAAACTGCGATAATAGCATTGTCATCCTCGATCAAGTAAGCTTTGTTGATTATAGAAAGCGGGTTTGCATCAGGTTTTTCAAATATTACAACGGGGACTTGAATTTTTTTACCTTCTTTAGTGGTTACAGTAACCTCACTGCGTTCAGCCTTTTTTTGTTCCTGATCGAATTTTTCGTACTCCTTTTTTTCTTTTTCTTGCCCTTCTTGAATTAATGTTCTTAGATCTTGCTCAAGAGCAAGTTCATTAACGTCAATATCAGTTAAATTCAGCTCGCCTTTTCTCTCACAATAAAGCTTATTACATGCATTCAAAAATTGAATGAATGTTTCTAAGAGCATGTTTCCATGTTTTGCAAAACAGGCTCCAATTTTTTTACCTTTTTCAGACTTTAACTCATCGGTATCTTCCGGTAATCCAAAAAGTGGACCCAATTCCGCGGATTGACGTGCCAGAATTATATTTTTTAACCCAGAAAAAATACCGGCTGCGCTTCTTGCGAATTTTTCCGGATCACTGATATCAAACTTGCCGTAATCTACCAAGTTGACTTGCTCGGACAGCTCTTTGGCGAATGCTGGTAACTTTTTATTATCCAATAAGGATTTAGCCAAATAAGTGGAGCAAATTGAGTCAAAATCACTATCAAAGTGCGCGCTTATCTGAGTAATCCCACGTTCTTCAATTAGTTGAAGCACTTCATCCGGGAAGTCTGCTATCATTTTTGTTGCACACTTTCTTTCCAGATTTGGATCTATATCAATTAATGAGCCGTCGACACTGTGGTGATCTACGATTCCATTTTGAATAGTCCAACGATAAACATTGTTTAATTCTTCTTGAGTTTTGGGAGATCTCATGCTTTCCGGCGGCTCTATAGGTTGGCCTGTATCACACACTAAAATATGTTTTGTGTCTGGATTTTCCAGCATTTTTTTAGCATCGCCCCCTTTTGGCAATGTGGCCATACAGCCCTCGGGCGAGACTTTTAAATATTCAAATTTTTCACGTCTTTCGGATAACGGTGGTTGATTTAAATCGAATGTCGGTTCTGACATATATTTTTTAAAAATTATGAATTACAAATTATGAATTAATTATTTAGCGTGAGGCCTACAGGGCAGTGATCAGACCCCGTCACATCGGGGAGAATAAATGCATCTTTTAGCTTTGGCTCAAGCGATTTATCTGCAAAGAAATAATCGATACGCCAGCCGACGTTTCTATCACGTGCGCGCGTTTTCATGTCCCAATAAGAATAGCGCACGGTTTGGGGATGGAAGTGGCGGAAGGTATCGATAAACCCTGCTTGGATGACTTTGTCGATCCAGGCGCGTTCCATGGGTAAAAAACCGGTATTGTTTTCATTGGCTTTGGGGCGCGCAAGATCTATCTCATCGTGAGCCGTGTTCACATCTCCGCAAAAGATGACTTTTTTGCTTTTTTGCTTGTAAGAGTTGATCATCTTAAAAAAAGCATCATAAAATTTCATTTTATATTCCAAGCGATGCGGACCCATGCCGCCGTTTGGGAAATAGACGTTAAAGAGGATGAAATCTTCATAATCCGCTCCGATGACTCTACCCTCTTTGTTAAGAATCGGGTATGAGAACTGAGTGATCCACTCTTTAGGTTCTGATTTACTAAAGATTGTTACTCCGCTATAACCTTTTTTTTCTGTTGCGCAGTTCCAGCAGACCGAGTAACCATCCGGGTGTAATACTTCGTGAGGAAGTTGATCGGGTGAGGAAATTTTGGTTTCTTGAAGGCAAATAATATCTGCCCCAGATTTGTTCATCCAATTTAAAAAACCTTTTTTAACTGCCGCGCGTAACCCGTTTACGTTCCAGGACAACATCGTAATCATATGCAGTAACTATAAACTGATAACTAACAACTCACAAGAGTACAAAAAAACCGCATAATGCGGAATCAGAAATAGACGGTGCCCTGCGGATGCATGAGCAGAAATTTGTTGGCGCCAACAGTGCAATTCGTAAACGAGCTGAAAGTTTCGGTTATTTTTTTCTCACGTTGCGGGTCTCCCACACCCTCGATGATGCTCAGATACGGCAATGTCAGGTTATCCTTTTGCTCCAGTTTGAGAAAGATTTGCTTAAATGAGCGTGTCAGATAATCGTCCGTATTTGTGAGTTGCCAATATACGAATTGCCAGCCGGGCGGTGCGATCTGTTCTTCCCACCAAGCTTTAGCCAATTTGCAAGGAGGGCAAATCTCGGTGCCGATTAACGCCACATTTTTATCGCTGCTCTTGAGTGTTTTCCAGAAATGATTACCCGAAGCAACTTCGACCCAAACCACTTTGCCGGTTTTACGCTTAACCGACCGTTTGGCAACGGGCTCGGGTGCCGGACTTGCCGGCTGACCTTGCTTGGCGATGCCCGCGCAACCTAAAAAGAACAACGCGAATAAAGGTGTAAAATAGTGCCGCATCTTTACCTCCTTGCGTTTTAATAATGTCTAAGAAATGTGGCCTTTTGTCAAGAAATGACCGTATCAATAAACTTGCACATCTCATCGATGGCCTTGCTTTTACCCCCGGGTTGATGTGAATTAACAATTTCCAGATCAGCCTCGAGGCTTTTGGTTTGCCGCTCTTTATCGGCTATGAGACGTTTTACATCTCCCGATTCTTTATGCCCTTCGGGATGGATTTTTACTACATAAACTTTGTATCCGGATTCACGTAGAAATTTTACGCCGGATTCTACCAGTGCCGCCATACCGACTTTATCTTTGAGAAGATTGTCCAAATATTTTTTGTCGTTGGTATAATAGTTGCCCGCGTATTCCGAAATATGGGTTAAAACACCTTGATCTTCTTTTTCGCGCAGTTCATCTTCGGTTATGAATTCGTAGAAAAAATCGTCATCAATGCCGCGGCGAGGACGCGTGGTGAAAGATTTGACGATAGCGAGTTTGGGGTATCTTTGCAGGCATTCCATGATGAGCGTGGATTTGCCGGCGCCGCTTGGGGCAACCAAGCCGATTATTGGATGCATATAAGACAAATCTTACCCAAAATCCAAACAAGATACAAATTCGATCAAACAAATAATCGTTGAAACGTTTAAAAAATGTATAAATGGTGTTTTTTTGCAAGGTACGAGGCTTACGTGAAGCCAGTTGACAAGTCTAAAAATAACGGTAGTCTATATTAAGCACCCTTGAGAGGAGGCGGAAGTGACAGATTGCTATATCGTAACCAAACCAATAGGCCGATACGGTTTGCCTTACACAAAAAGTTTGCCCGGAGTTATGAAATACTTTGTTGATCCGGCGGCGGACAAAGAGTTGGTTTGTTACTTTCTAAAAATGATGTATATCCTCATAGAGGGTCAAGGCTATGAAGACATCCCGCAAAGCATGTTTAAATGCATGGATGCGGAAGAATGCGCTCTTTTGATTACAATTAGAACGGATCCGTACACTGAGACTCCGATTGTTAGGTTCTGGCAAATTATTGATGAGGACCGTTGCGAGGAAGCGATGGAACAGCTGCGACGGGCCGTAACAATCTCTTTAGAGGTCTAATACTCCTTCGGGAGTTTTTTATTTGTTTAATTAATCACTTCAACGGGATCAATATACGAGTTTAGACTTTCCGTGCGATGGACATAGCCGCTAAGTACAATTTCCGGACCGCGGTGGATCTGGAAGTGCAGATGTTTGCGGTTATAGCCGGCGCCTTTGGTTTTATGGTCGCCCAAGAATCCGATCCTCTCACCCGCTTTGAGTTGTTGATCCATTTCAGCTTCGATGCGACCGGGATCGATGTGACCGTATAAGACAGTGACCGTTTCCATGTTCAAACTACAAGCTTGAACAAGTGCGCCTCCGTAACCGTTGACTTCGCCTTTAAAGATTACCTTGCCGTCGCAGGCGGCCTTAACTGGTACATCTTTATCTATTTCATCGGGAAAGATTTCGATATCTTGCGCCGCGTGATAACCGGTCCAGCGTTCGGGCGGGTCAATTGGATTTTGCTCGGGATCGGGCGTTACATACATTCCAAAATCAAGAAGCATGGGGCGATTTTCGGCATTATCGAGCGGCCAAGCAAAATCAGGCTCGGCCACGGCCGGTGAGTTGGCGAATGCCCCTCCAAGCATAGTTGCAAGAGCACTAAGAAGTGCTAAGAAGTTCATGAGTTCATTTTATTCACACAAATCAATGCTAAAATCTGCGGGATAAATACTTAATCCCCGGGTCTGAATCCTTAATCAATAAGTTATTTACAGCAAATGTTTGGTTGGTCGCGGTCGGAAATATTGCCGATGAAGGCTTCTTGATAGTTGCAAGCGCCGTCTTCGGTTGTATCAACAACGCGGCCGCCCACATCAACGCATTCATTGGCTGTGCGTTCTTGAATGGGAACTTCTTCCAGGCTGATGTCTGTTACGTTCCAGTCTTCCATGCTTACCGTAGCGGTCATGCGTAAAACATTATCGTTAACGTTGGCTTTATAATTAACGGTTACATCATAACAACCGTCGCAATCATTGGCATTTAAGTTTGTAACATAGATTTGGCTGCCGTTGTTTTGCTTGTAATGGTCTGATGCTTTGATGTAGCTAATAGTGCCGGAAGCGGCAAGATTTTCGTCTTCCGTGTCAAAAGTTTGCGTTAAACCGCTTTCATCGATTTCCGCGCAATCTTCTTCCCAATCACGTACGCATTTTTCCTTGGATGGGCAGTACTGATATCCGGCTCCAACTAAACAGCCATGACCATCTCTGCCGCCTCCGATTGCTACGTCTTCGGAAGATGTGGCGGAAGGTAATTCAGTGTCGGAAACGACCATGGGTTCGGCATCCAATTGATTATCTTCTCCGTTTTCACCAATAACTTCATATTCAATACACCCTCCGGCCAAAGTGACTAGAGCGAATCCGAGTAAAAATAGATAAAAAGGTTTCTTCATATAAATAACAAATAGCTTTTAGCCCCCAGTTTCCGTCTGTATTCCAGATTCCAGGGCTTAGATTAAGATTAAAAGAAGTATGAATATGATAACTCTCTTGCGAGAACTAGACAATACCAATATAGTTTTGATATGCCGAGGTTGAAAATAAGTTGATAATTGACTTGTTTGAAGCTTTTTATTATTATGGGCGCACAATCCGGGGTCGTCTAATGGTAGGACTGCAGACTCTGAATCTGTCTATCGGGGTTCGAATCCCTGCCCCGGAACCAAAATTAAACTCCTTTAACAAGGGGTTTTTCTATTGGGATTCGAACAAGGAAGGGCGTTGGGAAACCTAGGTTTCCCGTTGGCGGAAATATTAAAACCGATGGGTTTTAAAGAGCATAGCGATGTGAGACTCCCTGCCCCGGAACCACGCTAAAATCCGCTAATTGCGGATTTTAGAATAACCAAATTGCGTTTAATCACGTTTGCCGTAATAAATACCACCAACCACCGCCAAAGGCGGGGTCCCCTTGTTGCTATGGATTTATACTACTACATTAACTCCCCGCCAAACACATCGATAATTTTATTGGCAGTGTCTTTAACAGGGGTGTGAGCCGGTTCGTCGGCGACGACTTCGTCCATGACGGCGATGATGGAGATTTTTTCCAAACCTAAAAGCTTGGCCATTTTATTCTCAATAATCGCCTTGTTTTGCGCTTGCTCCAAGCTTTTTTTGTGATAAGCAAATTCCAGTTTGAGGCTAACGCAATTGTTTTTTACATTGACCACTTGGCAGGGTTTGAGGATGAACAGCAGTGATTTTTGGTCTTCGAATTCTTGTAAAAATTTGGGCCAGATGCGCTGTACATCTTCAACGCGAACTCCGAACTCCGAATTCTGAACTCTGCTTTTACTGTCATCAGCCGGAGGTTCGTCGAATACTTCCAGTGATTTAACAGCGGCGGTTTTTAATGGCTCATCCTTTATCTTTATTCCTTCGTCTTTAATCTTGTTAGTTTGTTTTTGTTGGCTGAAATCCACCCCATACCCCTCCTTTCTCAAGGAGGGGCTGTCGCTTGGGGTCCCCCTTGGCAAAGGGGGATTTAGGGGGATTTGAGACTGCTCGAGCGTCGTGATAGCGACCAGTCCCAGTTCGAGCGCGAAGCGAGGATCTATACCGTGTTTGGCTTCGCGCCGACGCTCCATCAGGATATGGGATGTCTGGACGAGCTGCGCGGTATCGGCTTTGCCGATAAGTGAAACCAGCTTTTTATCAGCTTCCGTCCCCTGCTCTAATTGTTCTTTGTGCTTTTGGACGTTTGTGGCAATCAGCAAATCGCGGGCAGAGGTGATTAAATCATCAAAAAGCGGGATGAAAGAGGCTCCTTGGGCCTCCAGTTCATCTATTTTGGCCAGTATGGTTTCAACGTCATGATTAAGCGCCGACTGCAAAAGTTCGACCGCGAAAGGTGTTTGCGACGGAGGTATGACGATAGACGCGACTTGGGGGGTTATCTTTTTCTCGCCCAAGCTAAAAAGCTGACCCAGCAGGTTTTCGGCGTCACGCAGGCAACCTTCTGTTTTGGTTGCGATGGTGGCCAAGACTTCATCATCAACTTTAGCTTTTTCTTTGTCCGCGAGCATTTTTAGTCTGGCGATGATTTCTTGCTGGTCGATTCTTGAGAATTCGAAGCGCTGACAGCGAGAGATGATGGTTGCCGGGACTTTGTGGCGTTCGGTTGTGGCAAAGATGAAAATCGCGTATTCGGGCGGTTCTTCCACGGTTTTAAGTAAAGCGTTCCAAGCGTGAGGAGTGAGCATGTGCGCTTCGTCCAAGATGTATACTTTGTATTTTAAGTTGGCAGGAACATATTTGATATGGTCGATGATGGATTCTTGCACTTCGGCAACACCGCGATGCGAGGCCGCGTCGATTTCTATGAGGTCTATGGCTTGGCCTTCGGCAATGCGTTTGCAGGAAACGCATTTTAAGCAGGGTTCGCCTTTTTGCGGATCAGAGCAATTTATGGCTTTGGCAAAAATGCGGGCGGCCGTGGTCTTGCCAACACCGCGCGGGCCGGAAAACAAATAAGCATGGCCAAGTTTGCTTTGTTCGACTTCTCTGCGCAGAGTTTCCACGACTTGGGATTGACCGCTTATATCCGCGAACGTGTGCGGCCTGTATTGCCTGCTTAAATTACTCATAAACGACTAAAGATTACCTAGTGTACGACGTAAAGTCAAAAACAGTGGACGACCACACGAGGGTCGTTCGTACAGCTTTAAAAACACGCAATATTTTGCGTGTTTTGTAGTGCTTGATAATTGTTAAGCTCGATGAATTACGTTTTCCATGGCGGCCCATTTTGACGGCGCTTGTTTGGGAATCAGTACCACGCAATCATCGCCGTTATCGCCCTTGAAATAAGTAACCGATGCCGTGAGGATGTTGTACTTCTTACCTTCGGCGATAACCTTCCAATCACCCGTTACTTCATCTTTCGCGAGCACTCCCATAACACGTTGGCGTTCGATGGGGCCGATTTGCTTATACAAGAAACTGCCATTGGGCTGGATGGTCAGCTTCATGATATCACCTTCAACGAGTTTGGATTTGGAAGCGTAGTTAGGCGGGACTATGTAAGTTTTGCCGTCGGAACCGATCATGTTTTGGCCGTCAAAGACACCCTCAACTATTTTGCCTTCGTTTACAGGGTGCATTAAATCTTCACCTTCCGCGGTGGATTCGGCTCTGACGAATTGCTCAATATCAGCAGGTTCGGCATCCGTGGCAAGCAGGCGCTCTAAATTGCCAATCTCATTTTTGAGGTTGGTTATCATTTTACGGGCAAGCGTAAGTTTTGTTTCGACAGCGTTCAAGATGATTTGTTCATCATTTTGTTCGCTGTCGACCTTTGGCGATACTATGTCATCTTGAAGCTCTGTGTCTTGAATCTCCTTATCACTTGTTTCAAGATTATCTGCTTCATTTACAGTATCTTGTGGTGTTGTAGGCATATTTTTGTTTGTGTCAATTGTGGATAAGTCTTTTAGTTATCCACAGTTATATTGTAACACACTTTTAGTTTACCCGTGAAACACTAAAAGTCAAATCCGCCCGCGGGCCGTTTGGCTTGCGCCTGTTCTTGAACCATGCGATCGATTTCGGTATAACGCTCTTGAAGCTCGGCCTCGATAAGCTCTCTTTTACGGCCGTATTTATACCTGGAAAGTTCTTTAATCATTTCGGCCAGCTTTTTATTGCCCTCAGGTTGCATGATGGGCATCATATTAAAAGGTTTAGAAGCTGTATTATCGATTAAGAGCTTGATGTTCACGGTAAAAGCTTCTGTATTCATCAAATCGAATTTTGTAAAGGTTGGTGAGAATTCTTTCTCCAAAAATTCGGCATCCTCGGCGCCCACTCTAAAAGCAGACATGGTGCCAATATTACCAAAAATGGCGTCACGGATGGCAGTATCGCCTTTGGGAGCAAGCTGACTGATGAATTGGTGCGCGATTATCAGATTAAGCCCGTATTTACGCGCCTCGGATAAAATAGCGGAGATGGAATCGGTTAAAAAGTTTTGGAATTCGTCGATGTAAAGATAGAAATCGCGGCGTTTTGAAGGATCCATGTCGCCGCGCGCCAAAGCGGCCATTAGGATTTTACCGACAACAATCATGCCGATAAGGTATGAGCTGATATCGCCAAGTTTACCTTTATTCAGTTCGCAAAAGATGAGTTTTCCTTCATCCATAGCTTGCCTGAAGCTGAAGCTGGATTTTTGCTGGGAGATGACGGGGCGTAAGAAGTCGTTTGTGATAAAAGGAGTCAGTTTGGAGGCGATGTATGGCACCATGTTGGCCAATGATGCCTCACCGCCGGCTTTTTGCGCTTCTTTGATCCAGAAATCACGCACACTGGGAGTTTTGCATTTACTGAGTTTGAACGCTCTGTATTGGTCGTCGGCCAAAACTTTGGGGATTTCAACCAGTGTTGAACCGGATTCGGGATGATCCATGCAAAGAAGCATGGCGTTTCTCATGTAGTATTCAAACATCGGGCCGCCGGTAGCTTTGAGATCGTAGAGCTGATCGAAGATTTTGAGCATTTCCTCGACCGCGAAAGTTTTTTGCTGAGGGTCGGTTTCATCGTATTCGAGCATGTTTAAGGCCATAGGGCGTTCAAAATCAGCCGGATTGAGATAGATCACATCCTCTGCTCGCTCTTTGGGGACATACTCGATACTTTCACGCGCCAAATCGCCGTGCGGATCCATGACGCAAACTCCTTTGCCGTTTTCAATATCTTGCTTGATCATGGACTTCATGAATACAGACTTGCCGCCACCGGATTTACCGATGATGTAAAAGTGGCGACGTCTGTCTTGGTCTTTCATGCGAATTTCATAGCTGTGGCCGCGATATTCGGATAAACCGAGCAATATGCCTTCACGAGGGATATTTGAAGGAGGTAGAGCTTTACGGGAAAGGAGCCAATCTATTTTTGGAGTTTCGGTTGATGGCAAGGGCAAGTGCCAAAGTGAGGAAAGTTCTTCGGAGTTTAAAGTGATACTGTAACGCGGGTCGAAGTGGCGGTGAATGAAGAATGAAATTAACTGCTCCTGGTCGCGCGGGGTGATGACTTTGAATGAGTTGCCGTATTCGAAAATATTATATTGGCCGAATGCGTTTAAGATGTCATCCAAATAGCGTTTGGCTTTTTCGAAGTGCTCGGATGTAGTAACAACCCGGATGTTGACATCAACTCCGGCTTTGGAAGCCTTTTCTTCCAAACCTTTGACCATTTCCTCTTCCAAGGGAGATAAACGGTATTGCTCTTTAATTTCATCTTCTTTTTTGGAACCCCTGACAGCCTCCCCTATTTCTTTGATTACTTTACTAAAACCACCGGCTTTAACCTCCTCATATTTTTTGCCTTGTTGCATTGCGCGGGCGATACGCAAACCCTCGTTGCGCCATTTCGCATAGGATGATTTGACCACGAATTGGATAGCGGCTCCGTCTTCATCATCAAGTTTGGATAAAGCGTTGGTGATGGTATTCATTGGATCGGACTCCATCTTTTCGTAGGTTTTTATTGGGAAATAGCTAGGTTTCTTAAAAGTCAGGTACGAGCCTAAAGCCACGCCTTTTGGAGAAAAGATGTTGTAATCACCCACGTCTTCGATGGATGAGTGCGGGTATTGTGCCTGAATTTGCGATTCCACAAATTGGCGATGTTTTACGGGGCAGGTTACGTAGAACATTATCAGGCTTTTGTGCGATACCATTTCAAAGGTGAGAACATCCTCGCGTCCGGTGAGCCAAGATTTGACGCCGCGTTCGGCGCGCATGGAGCCGATTGTTTGAAAAATCGTTTCAGTAAAACCGATAAGTTCTTGCATCTGTTGCAAGCTTTTTTGCTGTTCAACATCCTCACGGCGCACTTCTTTGGGGACTTTGACTTTAAGGACTATTTTTTCGTGGGAACGCTTGAATTTAACTTTAAGATGCATGGTGCGCCGTACCAGCCAGACGGTAAATATTACCGCGCCAACCAATACCGCCAACCAAAAAAGCCCGCTAACCAAGGGATTTAAAAATATAGAGCTGACGGTTAGCCCTCCTCCCGTTTGCGTGGTGAGACCTATTTGCAAGGCCGGAAAAGTACTAAGGATCATGTAGGGTGACTAATTCAAATAATTGGGATCGCGTTTAAGTTGGTTATAAAGATGCATTATTTTGTCTTTTTTAAGCGTTGCCATCTGTTCGAGCCACGGCCTGTTAACGCCGGGTATCAATCTTAACCACTCTTTGATATCGGTTTGCAATTGAGCGGGGTCGAGTTTGGAACTTTGAAACGCGGCAACAATATCATCCGCCAAGGCCTCGCCTTTTTCTTTAAAAGCTTTTTGCGTGTCCGGCGGGAGTTCTGTAAACAAACCGGTCATCTTGTTGGCTTTTTTGTCGATTTCGACCAATCCATTTTGCAGGATGACTTCGATTTCTTGCTCGATTTTGTGGACAGGATCTTGCTCGGCAATTTGAACTTCTTCTTGCGTGGGGATGGGTTCTTGAGGCGGGCGAAGTGTTTTAAAAACTTGACCGTCGCTTGCTGTAAGCTCTTCGACGCTTGCTCGCTCCAATGCTCTGCGGTCCGCTTCTACTCCTGAAACATCCTCCTGACGTTGAGGAGGTTGTTCCGTGCTTGCGAGCGGTGGAATTTCCGGGTTTAGCCCTTGAGCGCCAGTATCATCTTGAGTGGTTTGAGCCGGTTGAGTTGGCATATGTGGATGTTGGAATTATAGCATAAACAAGCAGCTCAAGTAAGGGCAAACCGCAACACCCCCTTGTCGGGCAAGCACGCAGGACTTTGTGATATTTTTATGCTATAATTGGTGAAATGACGGCTAAAGGAGCGCCAAAAAGCATTTCCATTACGAATTGCGGAAAATTTGAATGGGTCATGGTTAAAAAAAATGACCAGAGAGTTTTAAAGTATCTAAAAGATAAGTTTGGATTCGCTGAAATTGATTTAAAAGACGTGGGTCCGCCCATACAAAGCCCGAAAATCGTTTATCGCGCAGACTATGTTTTCATGGTTTTGCAGTATCCGATTTTTGATAAAAAAACTGGCAGGATACACACGGCGGAAATTGATTTTTTTATCATGGACAACCGCTTGGTAACGGTTGATGTGAATGAAGTACCCGCTTTACAGCAGCTTTACAAGGAAATGACCGTTTCCAAGAACTTGACTAAAGAAGCACAAACAATACCGCACTTGTTGTACATGCTAATTAATTCACTAATAGAAAACACTTATCCGATTTTACGGTTAATGAGCGGTGATATTGAAGAAATCGAAGACACGATGTTTGATAATTTTGGCAGGAATTTTATTAAAAATTTATTAAGAGTTAAAACCAATATAGTGCGTTCAAGGCAGTCACTGCAGGGTCATGATGAAATTATGAGAAAGCTGCGCGCGCATTTTGACAAGTACTATAAAAAACATAAAAAGCTGGACGCTTATTACGGGCAGTTGATTGATGATACGAGCGACATTAAAAACAGATTACTGCTCAAAAAAGAGACGATTGACGCTTTACACGAGACTTATCAGAGTTTAACCGAATACAGGACCAATGAAATAGTCAAAAATTTGACTATCGTGTCGTTTATCGTTTTTCCGCTTACGCTTTTGGCCGGTGTTTTTGGCATGAATGCCATTAATATGCCGCTAGTGGATCACCCTTGGGGGTTTTGGATTATTGTGGGAATAATGCTCGCTGGATGCACAAGCATGCTGGCATTTTTTAAGTACAAAAAGTGGATGTAAACAAATAAATAGCAAATACAAAATACTAACTATCAATTTATGAATCGAACAAGGCTCGATCTTATTTTTTTAATTTAAGCTTGTAGTTGCTGTCTGAGTCTTCCATCAGCCAGCCGAGGTTTTCGAGTTCTAGGCGGAGTGCGTCGGCCGTGTCCCAGTCTTTATTGGAGCGAGCCTCCCAGCGGCGATCGGCGATGGCTCGTACGTTGGCCGGAATTTCCAGAGGTTTGCCGATGTATTCACCCAAGCCAAGTCCCAAAATTGTATTCCAGCGTTTTAAGGTGGCGGCTTTAACAGGTGTTTCCAGGCTATTGTCATTGACCAATTCCCAGAGCACGCCGAGCGCGGAGGCCGTGTTGATATCGTCCATGATTTCAGCCATGAACCTGTCATCATACTCAAGATTGATTTCCGTGGGAGCATCCCATTCACGAACGAGAGACCTTAGTTTGTTGAGGGCGTTTTGCGCGGCCGCGGCTGATTCCCAAGTAAAATTAAGCTTCTGGCGGTAGTGCGCGCCAAGGTAAAAATATCTAAGAGCCAGAGGTTCGATGTTGTGAGAGTTTAGATCTTCCAAGGTGTAGGTATTGCCCAATGATTTGCTCATCTTATGGCCATCAACTGTAAGAAATTCGTTATGAAGCCAAAAATTGGCCAATGGTACCCCGTAGGCGCAGACGCTCTGCGCTATTTCGTTTTCGTGATGAACCGGGATGTGGTCGACACCGCCTGTGTGGATGTCAAAAGGTTGGCCCAAGTATTTTTTGCTCATAGCGGAACATTCCGCGTGCCAACCCGGGAAACCCAGGCCCCAAGGGCTTGGCCATTCCATGGCCCTTTCGGGCAAGTCCGAAGCGCGAAGGTCGGAGTTCGAAGCTAGGTAATCCTCGCGAGACAAACCGTTTGGGTAGCTGAATTTCCAGAGGGCGAAGTCTGTGCCGTTTTTCTTTTCTGATGAGGCTTCGACCCTGGCGCCGGCTAGCTTTTCTTCAAGTGGTTGGCCGGAAAGTTTGCCGTATTCAGGGAATTTGGCCGTATCAAAATAAATACCATCGCTGGTTGTGTAGGTATATCCTTTTTCTTCAAGATCTTGGACCAGCTTTATCTGCTCTGCAATGTGATCCGTGGCCCGGCATAAAAGTGGCGGTTCGGGCAGGATTATGTTGAGATTTTGAGCATCTTGCTTAAACAATTCTTCGTACTCTTTGGCAATATCCCAAGCAGTCTTACCTTGCTCGCGCGCGGACTTAATCATCTTATCTTCGCCTTCGTCCGCGTCATCTGTTAAATGACCAACATCCGTAATGTTCATTGCATGCGTTACCTGGTAACCGTCCGCCTTTAGGAGTCGTTTCAAAATATCCCAGATTACATAGCCTCTAAGGTTGCCGATGTGGGCGCGCATGTAAACAGTTGGCCCGCAAGAGTACATGCGGACTTCGTCGTCTGATATAGGACCAAAAGCCTCGCGTGTGCGAGATTCAGTATTCCAAAGTTTTAGCATAACAAAGGTACTATAAACCAAAAAACTACAAATTTCAAACTAATGTACGCGCCCACCCAACTTTGCACTCCTTGCTTGATTCTTGATTTAAAATATACCCAATGGGCGTCATTTTGTTTAGGGAGCGATGAACTCTCTTACTGTTATACCAAATTAACCAGTCGGCAAGCCTTCGGTTAAACT
>WJLP01000007.1 GCA_014728435.1 Candidatus Uhrbacteria bacterium | reverse complement strand
GCTTTATACTGGGCGCGCATATTGCCGTCACCCACCAAAAGAAGATGCACATTCCCGGGCAAGTCGACCATGGCTTTAATGAGAAGATCGATACCTTTGAACTGGTGTGCCTTATCTTGAACGCTTACCGTGCCTACAACCAAACAACCGGCGGGCATATTAAAGCGGGAACGGTTGGGAGAGCCTTGGCTATAACAGTTTGTATCCACGCCGAACGGCAGTTCGGTGATTTTTGCTTTATTGGCGAGCAGGAAGTTCGCGAAAGATGAGTTTTGCGCGTAGTCGAGAGAGGAGACGAAGACATGATCGGCCGCGGACAAAGTGTGCGGTTGGATATATTTGCGGTGTAACTTGAAAAAAGCGCCGCGTATTCCGTTTGCCGTGGCATCCATATGCAAAGTCATGGCCAAGCGCTTGATGCGGCCCTTTTTGCGCAGGCGCGCGATGTGTTCCGCGGTTCCGTAATAGGGGTAATGCACATGCACCACATCGGCTTCTTTGACGCATTTGGATAATCCGCGCAACCATGAACCGTTGCCAAAGCCGAATGCCGGCAATCCTATGATGTGTTCCATATTGGCGCGTCCGGTTAATTTTGGGCAGGCCAGCCAAGCTTCTATGCCGTGTTTGCGAAGACAGCGGACTTCTTGGTCAGCCACATGGCCGATGCCGCCGCCTTTGGGCGGAGCAACGCAGGAGACGTGTAGGATTTGCATATGACCTTGATTATCTGGATTATTCCTCAGCTAAAGCTCAGGATGTTTTACAATATTTAAATTTTTGAAAAATTGATTCATATCATTTTTTATTACCAATTAAAGACGATGAGGTAACTTGCGTATAACGACTTCCAAAAGGAGTTGGCAACTTTTTCCGCCCAGCCTTTGCCGGTTTCTTGATGCTCGATTTTGTAAGTCATCCTGTTTAAGATGGCGAGATCTCTGGCGCGGCGCGTGCGCCTGATGCGGTCGCGGGATTTGATGAGATAGCTCCAGGTTGAAGGTTTGAGAAAAAAGGCCGAGGCTTTAAGCTTCTGCATGAGCCAACCGCCCTTGGCCGCAAATGCCCAAACCGCCATATCCGTGGCCGCGAGCGCGGGTAGTAAAAAGATAATGGATATGAGTTTATAGTTTTTGAGGACTACCAAGCCTCGATTGCGTTCCATTAAGTGCCATTTGGATATTGAGCGAGAAAACTCATAGTGGTGTATGACTTTGCTTTTTGGCGCCAGATAATTGCTGCGGCCGGAAATCATAATCCTCCAGCCAAAATCCAAATCTTCGTGATAAGCGAAAAGAGTTTCATCAAAAAAACCGACTTCGGCCAAGACGGGTACAGGGATGAGCATGCCGGCTCCGGACGGATAGCCGATAACGCAAGGCTCGCCGGGCGCGGAGCTTGCCGGGTCACGATCACCGCCGGCATAACCAAAGCCAAGAAAATGCAATTCATTACCTTGGGAATTGATTTGCGCGGTGTTGTCGCCGCGGATGAGCAGGGACTGCACGGAGCCCGGGTTTTTTTGAGTTGCCGCGACTTTGACGGCTTCGGTTAGAGCTTCGGGCAAGATCTCCGTGTCGGGGTTGAGGAGATAAACAAAATCAGTGCCTTTTTGTAAAGCGGACTTCATTACTAAATTATTCCCGCCGGCAAAGCCAAGGTTGGCATGCGGTTCGTGAATTTTTACCTCGGGCAGATGCTCCGCCAGCTCCGACCGTTTGCGCTGAACCTCTTGAAGCGTTCCGTCGCCATCTCTGTTGATGACAAGGTGGATTTGCCAGCGATCTTTGGGGTATATGACTTTGGCGAGGGATTCAAACAGAGCGTTCATGAATCGCGCGTGATTATAAGAAACCACAATCAGATCGATGGTTGGATGTTTTTCTTGAATAATTGAAGATTCAGCCGTTTGATTCATAGTTTGACGGCCGGTTGGCAGAGGCCGGTTCGTCCTCGTTTAAATGCGAGAGAGCTTCGCGTTCGACCAGGTTGGTGATTTTTCGCTCTGATTGCTCGTTGAGGATAAAAAGTTTGAAGATAAGGAAAAATTGGATAGCGACCGCCAAATAGAGGATGAGATCGACGCCGCGGCCAACGCCAAAAAAGGACGCCAAGCGTTCGGTAAGGCCCGGATAAAGGGTGAACGCTACACCGGAGAGCCATAGAAAGCTCCACAGCGAGGCTTCGCGGAAGGTAATTACATTTTGGCCAAATCTGCGCCATGTGATGGCAAAAACCAATACAAAGCCTAAAATTAGCAAAATCTGGATCAGCATAGTTGCACTATTAATCTTACCTGAATCTCAGAATGTAGCAAACTAGGACTTGGTAAATATCCCCAATAGGAGTTGCCAGGCGATTTTGAGGGCATCGGTGTTTTTTTGGCCTTTGTTAAGGCTGTCTGCGGTATAGGTAACGGTTACCGGCACTTCCATCCAGCGGAGCTTGGAGCGGGTAACCAGTTTTAAAATTTCCGAAGCATGAGCCATGCGATCTTGTTTAAAATTGATTTGTACGGCGGCCTTGCGATTCAGTGCGCGAAAACCGCTTTGCGGATCAGAGATTGTCTTGGGTATGCCCTGGGCAAATGTATTAAACCAGCGACCGGCTAAAAGCAAGGCTCGGCGGGAAAGCGGCATACCCTTGGGTTCTTGCCCCAAGAAGCGCGAACCGAAAACAACGTCCGCTTGATTACTTTTGATGACGTGGGTTAGATCGGGTATTTGCGATGGATCATGCTGGCCGTCAGCGTCGATGTGGACAATGATATCGGCGGTAAGATGTAAAGCGGCGTGAGTACCCGTTCGCAAAGCGGCGCCCTGCCCGCGATTTATGGTGTGACGGATTGCGTAAACCCGGGGTATGGATTTAGCGGCCATGAAGGTATTATCCGCGGATCCGTCGTCTATGACGATAAGTTCATCGACAAACGGCAAACAAGCCTCCGCCGTGGCTCGGATGCGCTTTTCTTCGTTATAAGCCGGTATTATGCCGATGATTTTCATGAACTTAGACTACCCAATTACTGTGAGTCTATCAAGTCCATCCAGCAGAATGCACAGGTTGCGTAGGGATAGCCTTGGTGGCTATCCGTCATATCTTTACTGATATACTGATGAATATTATAAGATATTTTGGTATGTAAGGTACGGATAACCACCCCACTACGTCATTCGACTACGAGGGGCATCGCTAGGGATTATCCCTACAGATTAATATCGTGTGAGTAAGTTACCCAAGCTCGGACATATCCTCTGCTCCGTTTGTTTTGTTGGATTCTGACTTTTTGCTTACTTCCGCGTTTTTTGGAGAGATGCCCGGAGTTGCCAGCTGACTGAATCCTTGGAGGATGTTTTTGTAGGCCATTGTGTAGTCGATGATTTTTTTGAGGCCTTCGTCGAGAGGTACGAGCGGCATCCAGCCTAAACGTTCTTTGGCTTTGCCCAGGTCGGGAAGCCCCAAAGGCGTCATGAACAGAAGTTTGGGTTTAAAGCTAATACGGCTGGTAGAGCCGGTCATTTCCAAAATCGTGCGCACCACGTCAACCAGCGGGATATCGATATCCGAACCGATGTTGACCGGGCCGATGTCTTTATCGAGATCCATAAGTTTCATGAGTCCGTCCACCACGTCCGTGACGTAGCAAAGCGATGTGGTAAATGTTTCGTCGCCGAAGATTTCGATTTCTTTGTTGTCGAGCGCGTTTAAGATGAAGTCCGGAACCATTTCGCCCGAATCCAGCCTTTGGCGAGGGCCGTAAGTGCGGAAAATACGAGCTATGCGAGCGTCAACGCCATGGACCTTGTTATAGGTACTGCAACATGTTTCGGCAAAACGCTTGCCTTCATCATAGCTGGCGCGCGGACCGTGCAAATCCACTTCACCCAGCTCTTCTTCTTTTAAGTGATGGTTATCGAGAGGGCGCGGACCGTAAACGCTGGATGTTGAAGCGTGCAGATAGCGAGCTTTGTATTTGACCGCCAAATCCAGTGTGTACTTCATGCCCAAACTGTTGGCATAGAGGATTTGCATGCGCGTTTGCTCGAAGGCTTTGGGATTCATGGGGCACGCCAGGTGGTAGATTTCTTGAATGCCTTGAAATTTTACCTTGAAGCGTTCCAGCTCCGGGAATTGTTCGGGGTCAAAGGGCGTGCCGATATCATGGCGGATAAACTCAAAATCAGGATTTTTAAGCAGAAAATCGATGTTTTGCAGAGCTGACGATATTAGATTATCGACGCAGATGACTCGATTTCCATCGGCCAAAAGCTTTTCGCATAAATGAGAGCCGATAAAACCGGCTCCACCCGTGACTATGATGTTCTTTTTATCAAAAATAGCAGGCATAATTTTTTCAAATTATCTATTATCAGGTAGCAATTAGCAATTATATAAAGTTAACTTAGTCAAATTGCTATTTGCTGATTTCTAATTACTAATTATTAAAAGGAGAGTAGGTTTTTGTTGGAGTTTGTGTATTCGATCATTTCGCGCAGGCCTTTGTCGAGCGGGACCAGAGGCACCCAGCCCAAGAGATCCTTGGCGCGGGAGATGTCCGGCAAGCCCGGGTCGATATAATTGGCGACGTGAGGCTCGAAGCGCACGCGTGAAGTGGAGCCGGTGATTTCCAAAATGCGCTGGGCCACATTCACAAGCCGGAGCTCTTCCTCAGAACCCAGGTTAATGAGGGTGATTTCGACGGGAGATTGCATCAAACGCATCAAGCCGCTTACAATATCCGAAACATAAGCCAGCGAGGTGCGGGTTTCTTCGTCGCCCGTGATGGTGATGTCTTTATTGTCCAGTGCGTTTAAAACCATGTCGGGAATTAGGTTGCCGTCGAAGATCTTCATGCGCGAGCCGTATGTGCGAAAGATGCGGGCGATTTTTACGTCGAGCCCGTAAACATCGGCGTAGGTTTGTAAGATTGCCTCGGAAAATCGTTTGCCCTCATCGTATGCGCCGCGCGTGGTTAGGTGGTCGAGACGGCACTCGTCGGATTCACGGCACGGATTCGGATCATCACGGCGATTGCCGTAAAGGACGCTGGAAGACGCGTAGAGGACTTTGGAGTTATGTTCCACCGCCAGATCCAGAACATTTTTTACGCCCACGGAATTGGTGAGAACGGTTGCTATCTTGAAGTCGTCAAAATGGCGTTTGGATATGGGGCAAGCCAAGTGGTAAATTTCTTGAATACCCGTGTATTTAACGCTGAAGC